>NZ_CP053708.1:0-110000 GCF_013201075.1 Lichenicola cladoniae
ATGATCCCGCGGACAAGGCGTCCGAGGGACAGCTTCGTCCAGATATCGGCCATCGCGAAGCTGGGGCAAAGACTGCGGCGCGGCCATGGTAGATCTCGGCAAGATCGGGATGAGCAGCGGCCAGTCGCAGCAGGCGGCGGCGGGAGGCCGCGATCTTGGCGGGGATGATGGTGCGCGCCAGTGCATGACGCGCCAGGAACCCGCCAAGAACCGTCATTGGTGGGTTGAGCCGAGCATACGCCGACAAAGGCTGGCTGCCTCGGAAGAGGATGTCGACGAAAACCCTGCTCGTGGTCGATCCCGGCTTCTGAAAGAGCCGGCCGCGCGATCATCGAGAAACAGGACGACGGGGCGTTATAGAGCCTGGGTTTGAGGCTACCCGACACCGATGTGAGAGCGCTCATCCCACAACGTAATTACGGAAAGAAGCCTGGTGAAGGCGCGGACACCCTGACCTCGGCTTCTCGACCGCCAGGCCTGCACGCTTCCTGGAACTTACCCCCCAGGATAGTAAATGATGATCTCAGCGGCGGCTATGCATCGGGGCCACCAGCCCGGGCAATCCCCGCCTACGTTTGACGAACGACGTCCGGCACGACGGTTCGCACGATCGACGCGTCGAGTTCCTCGTAGTGGTGCAGGCCGATGGTTTCGTACAGTTCTGCACGCGTCTGCATCCGGTCGACCATGCCGTGGGCGCCGCCATCGCGACGGATCGCCTGGAACAGCTCCTCCTGCGCCTTGTTGGCGACGCGCAGCGAGCTCACCGGCCAGATCACCATCGCATAGCCGAACGCCTGGAACTCCCGGGCGGTAAAGAACGGGGTGCGGCCGAACTCGGTCATGTTGGCCAGCAGCTTCACACCCGGCATGCGGGCGGCGAACTCGCGGAACATCTCCGCCGTGGTCATCGCCTCGGGGAAGATCGCATCGGCGCCCGCCTCGACATAGAGCTTTGCCCGGGCCACGGCGCCGTCCATGCCTTCCGATGCCGCCGCGTCGGTGCGGGCGATGACGACCATGTGGCGGCGTGCCTTCACCGCGGCGGCGACCTTGGCGGCCATGTCGGCGGGGGAAGCGAGCTTCTTGTCGTTCAGGTGGCCGCACTTCTTCGGCAGCAGCTGGTCCTCGAGATGGACGGCGGCGGCACCGGCATCCTCGAAGGTGCGTACCATGTGCATGACGTTGAGCGCCTCGCCGTAGCCGGTATCGCCGTCCACCAGCACCGGCAGCATCGAGGAGCGGCTGACCTGGCGAACGAAGAAGGCGACCTCGTCCACGGTGATGATGCCGACGTCCGGCAGACCCATCGAGGCGGTCATCGCCGCGCCGGACAGGTAGCAGGCCTCGAACCCGGCCGCCTTCGCCTGGAGCGATGCCTGGCCGTTATGGGTGCCGGGGATCTGCAGGATCTCGTTCCGCTCCAGCAGCCGGCGAAAGCGCAGGCCGGCGGGTTCGGCGGGCAGGTCTGACGCGAGCAGATAGGGCATGGGGCTCTCCGCGGGTGGTGCCGCCCGTCGAGCCAAGCCGGGCGGCTCACGATTGGCTGAAGCTCGAAGGATAGTGCCGGCCGGCAGTCGCCTTGGATCAGGGACGCTCGGCCAATGGCACGAAGGCGAGGTTTTCGGGACCGACGTAGTTGGCGGTCGGGCGGATGATCTTGCCGTCCTCGCGCTGTTCGATCACGTGTGCCGACCAGCCGGCGGTGCGGGCGATGACGAACAGCGGCGTGAACATCGCGGCCGGCACGCCCATCGCCTCGTAGGACACGGCCGAGAACCAGTCTAGGTTCGGGAACATCCGCTTGGCATCCCACATCACGCTCTCGATGCGCTCAGCGATGTCGAACCGGGCCAGGCTGCCGTTTTCGTCGGACAGTTCGCGGGCGATCTGCTTGATTACCCCGTTGCGCGGGTCGGCGATCGTATAGACCGGGTGACCGAAACCGATCACCACTTCCTTCTTCTCGACGCGCGCGCGAATATCGGCCTCGGCGTCGGCCGGGGTGGCGTAGCGGGCCTGGGTCTCGAGTGCCACCTCGTTGGCGCCGCCATGCTTCGGGCCGCGCAGCGCGCCGATCCCGCCGGCGATTGCCGAATACATGTCCGAACCGGTGCCGGCCACGACGCGCGCGGTAAAGGTCGAGGCGTTGAACTCGTGTTCGGCATAGAGCACCAGCGAGGCATGCATCGCCGCAACCCAGCTTTTGGGCGCAGGTTCGCCATGCAGCAGATGCAGGAAGTGGCCGCCGATGCTGTCGTCGTCGGTCTCGACATCGAGTGTGATGCCGTTGTGGCTGTAGTGATACCAGATCAGCAGCATCGACCCGAGCGATGCCATCAGCCGGTCGGCGATGTCGCGTGCACCGGCGGGGTTGTGGTCGTACTTTTCAGGCAGCATGCAGCCGAGTGCCGAGACGCCCGTGCGCATCACGTCCATCGGATGCGCGGCGGGCGGCAGGTTTTCTAGGATGGTGCGCACCGCGGCCGGTACGCCGCGGAGCCGCCTCAGCTTCAGTTTGTAAGCGGCCAGCTCGGCCTTGTTCGGCAGCTTGCCGTGCACGAGGAGATGCGCGATTTCCTCGAAGTCGCAGGCGCGGGCGATGTCGATGATGTCGTAGCCGCGATAATGCAGGTCGTTGCCGGAGCGGCCGACGGTGCAGAGCCCGGTATTACCGGCGACGACACCGGACAGCGCAACGGACTTCTTCGGTTTCGGTCCCGTCGCCGTCGGAAGAGCATCACTCATGGAACAGGACCTTTGCCTCTAAACGGATTTCAAAGGCTCCGCCTTTGATGGGACCAGGGGCGAACCCTAGCCTTAGAATAGTCCCTTAAGTCCGACGCTGAGTTGCCCATTGGGAAGTCTCACGTTCAACTGTATGAGCTCCTCCGCGGTCAATGCCGGCAGGCGTTGCACCACCTTAAGGAAACGCTCGATTTCGGACGGCTCCAGGATGCCTTCGGTCAGGATCCTGAACTTGTCGATGTAGGCGGGCCGGGCCCAAGGCGTTGCACCCAGCGTGTGCGCGTTGGCCACCGCAAGCTCGCCCTCGATTACCTGGCCATCCTTCAACGTGATGATGACCCGGCCGCCGAACGCCTTCACCGTCGGGTCCTCGGAATGGTACCGATCGGTCCAGCGCGGATCCTCGATCGTGCGGATCTTTTTCCAGAGCGCCACGGTGTCCGGGCGCTGGGCACGCGCAGGATCATAGGAGCGTACGTGGTGCCACTCGCCATCCTGCAGGGCGACGGCAACGATGTACATGATCGAGTGGTCGAGCGTTTCACGCGAGGCAGTCGGGTCGAACTTCTGCGGATCGTTCGAGCCGGTACCAATCACGTAGTGGGTGTGATGCGATGTCTCGATCAGGATGCTGTCGACGTCGTCCCAGTTCCCGATCCGGCGGCCGAGCTCGAAGCTGAGGTCGATCAGCGCCTGGCTCTGGTATTCGGCCGAATGCTCCTTGGTGTAGGTGTCGAGAATGCCGCGCTTGGCCTCGCCCGAAGCCGGTAGTTTGACCTGGTAGTGCGCGGTCCTGCCGTCGAGCATCCAGGCGATGACGCTGTCCTCGCCTTCGTAGATCGGCGACGGCGCACCTTCGCCACGTATCGCGCGATCGACCGCCTCGATCGCCAGCTTGCCGGCATGCGCCGGCGCGAACGCCTTCCAGGACGAGATCTCGCCTTTGCGGGACTGGCGGGTTGCGGTGGTGACATGCAGTGCCTGCTGCACCGCCTGGTAGATGATTTCGGTCGGCAGCCCGAGCATGGTGCCGATGCCGGCGGCGACCGATGGTCCGAGATGGGCGACATGGTCGATCTTGTGCTTGTGCAGGCTGATCGCCTTGACGAGATCGACCTGGATTTCGTAGCCGGTGGCAAGGCCGCGTATCAGGTCCGCACCGGAGCAGCCGGTCTGCTGCGCTACCGCCAGGATTGGCGGGATATTGTCGCCGGGATGGGAATACTCGGCTGCCAGAAAGGTGTCGTGGTAATCAAGTTCCCGGACCGCAGTGCCGTTCGCCCAGGCGGCCCACTCGGCATGGACCCGGACGTCCGGACCGAGCCCGAACACCGTGGCGCCACCGACACGGGCATGCGCCAGCGCCTGGTCGCGCGCGGTTACGACCGGATGACGATTGACCGAGGCGATCGCCACCGAGGCGTTATCGATCAGGCGGTTGATGATCATTTCCGTGACGTCGGCTTCGACGGCGACCGGGTCGGACGCGACGGCGGCTATCTTCCAGGCGAGCTGGTCCTGGCGCTGCAGGCGGTCGCTTTCCGGATGCACCCGGACATCATGGACGATCATCTGGTCGTGTCCCATCTGTCAGTGCCGGCCGGATGCCGGCAGTCCGGCGGATCACTGCGCGGAGGCACGCTCGCCGGTCACCGGTTGTCTGGCAGGTTTCGGCAAGACCCGAAAGCTCGGGTCCGAACATCAAGCCCTACTTAACGGAACTCGAGAACGGCAGCGCACTCCTGATGCGTCCCTTTTTCTTTGTCTGCGGGCCACCGACGATGTGCCCGATCATCGTAAGGCTCTCGACATGGTCACAGACGATCTTGAACACCGCCAGCAACGGCACGCTCAGGAACGCACCCGGAATACCCCACAACCAGTCCCAGAACAGCAACGAAGCCATCACCAGAACCGGGTTTAGGGTGAAACGCTTGGCCAGCAGCAGCGGCGTGATGGTTTCACCTTCCATCAGGTGGATGCCGAAATAGATCGCCGGCGGTACCAGCGCATGCAGGGCGGACGGAAACACAAACAGGCCGACGAAGAAATACACCACGATACCAGTAAATGGGCCGATGATCGGGATGTAGTTCAGCAGGAAGGCGACCACGCCCCAGAGCAGCGGGTTGGGCACGCCGAGCAGCCAGCATTGCAGGAAGTTCAGAGCGCCGACCAGCAGGTTCATGACGGTGATGGTGGCGAGATAGAGCGATACATTGCGCTCGATCTCGGAGGCGATCTGTACGGCGCGACGCTTGTCGGCCCAGGTCGGCATGATCTCGACGAACCGCCGCAGCAGGCTGTCGCCCTCATAGAGCAGGAAGAACAGCATCAGCAGCATGCTGAACAACTGTCCGAGGAAGGCCCGCGTGCCGACCAGGATGGTCGAGCCGACGCTGGTCAGGCCGCTGTTGTTCGACTGCTGCACCGCGACCGTGCGTATACCCGGTCCAGGCGCGCTGGTCTGGTCCATCAGGCTCTGGAGCTTCTTCATGCCGTCTTCCACCGCGTGGATCGGCTTGTTCAGGAACGAGAGCTTCTGCTGCAAGGCGGGCAGGCTCTGCGGGGCCTTGCTGATCCAGCCGCTGGCAGGAACCGAGATCGCGGCGCCGATGCCCCCGACCACACCGAACAGGGCGATGATCAGCATCAGGGCTGCAAGCGGTTTCGGAATATGGAGCCTGAGGTGGAGGAACCGCATCGGCCCGGACAGCAGCAGGTTCAGGACACCAGCCAGCACGAACGGGAGCACGATGTCGCTGGTGAAGTAGAGCGTATAGAACACGGCCAGGATGGTCAGCACGAGCAGGCATACCGACAGCGTGTTCAGGTTCCGGCTTCGCTTCGCGTCCTGAACGGCTCCCCGCGCGTCGACCAATTCACGGGTCTCCAATTCCGTGTCGTCGACACGCTCCGCTACCTGTCCGATCGTCGCCATCCACTGGTCCGCCTGTCCATAATCGCTGTGCAACGTGCGCTTGGTGGTTTCGTTCTCCAAGCGTCATGGCAACCGGGACTTCGGCGCCGGATGCGTCCGGGACGAACCGGATGATGAAATGCGGTTATGGACGGGCGTTCGTTCCGGGCCCGGCCACGCCACCGTGGCGATCGTCAGCAACAGGCCGTTGATCAGCAGCCCGACGAACCCGGGGTTGATGCCGCCGAGCGGCGCACCGGTCATATGCAGCAGCAGCGCGACTGCGTCTCCGGCGAGCAACCCGGTGGCGATGACGGCCGGCCGGGTGCGACTGAGCAGCAGCATCGCGATCAGTCCCGGCAAGGTCTGTGTGATACCGAAATAGAACAGGTTGTTGATCGCCACCATCAGCGTGTGCGAACCGGCCGCGCCAACCACCGACAGGACCAGGTAGAGCGCCATCACCAGTTTCGACCAGCGCTGCTGAGCATCGCCGTCGAGGCCGGGCACGAGATTGCGGGTCACCAGCGGTCCGAGTGCCATGCAGATGCCGCTCAGCACCACCAGCGCCGACAGGCAGGCCGCCGCATCACCAGACCGAACGCCCAGCCCGGCAGCAGCAGGCGCGCTGCAAACAGGAACACCGCATCGGGCGTGGCCGGTCGGGTCTGCCGATGCAGGGCGAATACGGCAACGGCGAACAGGAACGGGAACATCGTCATGTAGAGCGGCATCGCCACCTGCGCCCGGCGGACGGCGTCTGCCGACCGGGCGGTGAAGACGTAGGCGCAGGTCTGCGGCACCAGGCAGAAGCCGATGCTCTGCAGCAGGATGGTCGAGATCGAGAACAGCTCGGCATGCAAGGTAGCCGGACCCGACATCGGCTTTGCTCCAACCGAGACCGCTACAGTGGTGATCGGGCCGATCGCGGCCAGCGCGGCGAGGCCGGTCAGCAGGATCGCCACCATCATCAGCAGGTCCTTCAGCACCGCGACATAAGCCGGTGCCCGGATGCCGGAAATGGCGACGTAGATGAACGCGAGGGCACCGGCGAGGCCGGTCAGCAGCAGCGGCGGCACCCGCCAGCCGAGGCTGCCCAGAACCATGTCGAGCCCGACGAACTGCATCACGCCCAGCGGCACCAGGAACAGGATAGAGGCCAGTGTGACCATCAGCTCCAGGCTGCGGCTGCCGAAGTGACGGGCGAACAGGTCGGGCAGGGTGACTGCGCCGTGACGCCGGCCGGCGCGCCAGATCAGGGGATTGAGGAAGTAGCCGACCGGGAAGGCGAGCAGGATGTAGCCCAGGAACCAGGTCACGAAGCCGGTGCCGTGCGCGTAGATGCCGCCGGGAAAGCCGAGGATGGTCGCGACGCTGTAGGTCTCGCCGACCGCCAGGAAAAAGAACAGCAGGCTGCCGAATTGCCCGGAGGCGACAAAGAAATCCGCCGCGTTCTGCCGGCCGTGCCCGCGTCGCGACCAAAGCGCCACCCCCAGCGACAGCAGCAGGACGCCCAGGAAAACCGGGATCATGGCAAGCCGTTCGGGTGGCCGGTGTCGTGCTGGCCGGTATCGGGCCGCCCGCTATCGTGGGGCTCGACGGCGTGGCGATCGAACAGCCACCAGCACGTGGCGAGGCACGCCGAGGTCAGCGGAATGCAGCCGAACAGCCACAGCACCGAGATCGGCACGCCGTGCCAGGCCATGCTAATCCGGTCCAGCAACGGGATCGTCGGCACGACCGCGATGAACGGCACGCCGAGGCCGATCGCCAGCCGCGACGCATTTCGCCCGATCATCATGTCGCCGCTACAGCATGTGCCAGGTCTTGCCCTGCATGCCAGGTGGCAGCGTCGCCGCGAAAACGCCGCGTGCGATGGCGCGGGCCAGCACGTCGGCGGCCACGGCGCCGATCCGTGCCACCAGAAACTCGCGCTTCGGGCTCTGCTGACGGCGGCGCGCGGTCGATAACGCGAACACCACGTCGCCGTCGAACGGCGAATGCACCGGCCGGATGGCGCGGGCCAGCCCGTCCTGCGCCATCATCGCCACCCGCTTCAGCTCGTCCGGATCGAGCTCCAGGTCGGTGGCGACACAGGCGATGGTGGTGTTGGTGCGGGCGCCGGGATTGACCTTGGCCATGCCCCAATCCTCGCCGGTGACCCGGTCCGGGCTCGGCCCCAGGCCCCCGAACTCATCGCCGAACTCGAACGCGCCGGCCCAGAAATGCCTGGAGCCGGGCACCACCGGCGAGCCGAGGCTGTTGACCGCCACGATGGCGCCGATGGTCATGCCGTCCGCGGTGACCAGCGAGGCCGATCCGACCCCGCCCTTCAGCGCCCCGGCGCCCGCCCCGTAGCCGGCGCCGGCCGTGCCGATGGCGAAGGTGCGCGATGCCGCTTCGACCGCGCGGATGCCGAGGTCGCGATAGGGCGGGTTCATGCCCCACTTCTTGTCGCCCCGGTTGGCGAGGTCGAACAGGATCGCCGCGGGCACGATCGGCGAGCGCGGCACATCCGTATCCGGCACCGCTTCATAGCCGCGGCCATGCGCACCGAGCCATGCGCAAACCCCGTCGGCGGCGGCGAGGCCATAGACCGACCCGCCGGACAACACGATTGCATCGGCGGAACGCACCAGGTTCCAGCCATCCAGCGCATCGGTCTCGCGGGTGCCGGGGCCGCCTCCGCGTACGTCCACGGCACACACCGCGCGTGCGTCCGGCAGGATCACCGTGGTTCCGGTGCGCGCCCCGGGATCGTCGGACTGGCCGACCTGCAATCCTGCGACGTCGGTGATCAGGTTGAGCGGACCGGGCGCACCGGGTCCATGCGTCGTCGGAACGTCTTGTGCGGGTTCCGGCGTATCCCCGGCATGGCCGGCGGCGGCGCGGCCGGCCAGCAAGAGACGACGATTCATGCGGCGAGCGCTCCTGGCATGATGTTGTAGGCGCATGCGGCCCGGATGCGCGCTAGGCAGTCCTCGGCAGCCTGATGATGAACCGGGCGCCGATCACGCGACCGTCCGGATCGGTCCGGTTCTCGGCGATGATCTGGCCGCGCAATGCCTCGACGATCTGCCGGCTGATCGATAGGCCGAGGCCGGAATGCTGGCCGAAATTCTCCGTGGCCGGACGCTCGGAATAGAAACGATCGAAGATGCCGTCCAGCTTCCCGGCGGGAATGCCCGGACCCTCGTCGGCGATGGCGATCTCGATCATGCCGGGCAGGGGCAACGCCAGCTCGGCCACGGAGAGAACGATATGGCCATCGGGCGGCGAGAAGCTGGCGGCATTGCCGATCAGGTTGCGCAGCACCTGCACCAGCCGGTCCTCGACCGCTTCCACCACGAGCGGCCGGGTCGGAGCCGCCGGGGACTCCACCAGCATGATCGGGTCACCGTCCTTGCGGGTAGCCTGGTTGATCTCCGCCAGTACCGCCAGGATCGGCACCACCGCGACCGGCTCGGTGACGGAGCGGGACAGCTCGGCGTCGATCCGGCTGGCATCCGAGATATCGGTGATCAGCCGGTCCAGGCGCCTGACATCGTCGTTGATGATCGCCAGCAGCCGGCGTTGCTGCCCCAGATCCTCGATCCGCATCAGCGTCTCGATCGCGCTGCGTATCGAGGAGAGCGGGTTCTTGATCTCATGGCTGACGTCGGCGGCGAAGCGCTCGATCGCATCCATGCGGCCCCACAGCGCACGCGCGCTTTCCTCCAGCGCCTGGGCGAGCTCGCCCAGCTCGTCGCGCCGGGCCAGCAGCTGGCGCGGTACGCTGCCGCTTCGGCCGATGGTCTCGCGCATGACATGCGCCGATGCGGCCAGCCGCAGCAGTGGGCGCGCGATGGTCTGGGACAAGTACCATGAGAGCAGCACGGTAAGGACCAGGGCCACCACGAACAGCACCAGGATCGAGAGCCGGACCGCGAACAGCGATCGGTCGACCTCCCGTGCCTCGCGGGTCAGCTGGATGATGCCGATGGTCTGGCCGTCATGCGCGACCGGCTCGGCCACGGTGACCAGCAGCTTGTCGTCGGCCGTGCGCCGGATGAACGGCGGTGTTTCCGAGCTCTCCGGGTCGCCGAACTTGACCTGTTCGCGCACGCCCGCCACGGCGCGGGTGTTGCCGTCATTCGGGTCGCCCGAGGAGGATACGGCCTGCGGCACGAGCTTGCCGTGCGGCAGCAGGCTGAGCAGGCGGTTGTAGACCTGTGCCAGCAGGCTGCCGAAGGCACGGTCGGGCGATCCCTTTCCGGTATCGCGAGCGGCCTGGTCGGTGGTCTTCGGGGCCGATGCGGTCTCGGACCGGCTATCGGCGATCTGCTGCCCGTCCGGCGCGAACAGGCGGGCCTGCGCACTCGGGCTCGGCTCGGTGAGGCGCAGTAGCAGAGGACGGGCAAGCTGCTCCACCAGCACGAACGCTTCGCCGGATGCGGGTGCATCGCCGGCCTGGGGCTCGCGGCCCGAATGCGCACGATGGATCTCGTGGCGCGGGGTCGGGGCCACGGCGGACTGGCCCAGAGCGCCGGCATAGATACGCGCCTGCTCGCGGAGCGCGCTGACCTCGGCTTCCAGCAGGCTGTTCTGGAACTGGTTGAGATATAGCAGGGTCGCCACGAGCAATGCCAGCGGCACCACATTGACCAGCAGGATGCGCCGCATCATCGGCGACACCCATCGCCGGCGCGGCCCGAGAACGACCGGACCCGCAAGCTGATCGCCGGGTGCGGGTCGCGGCTTCGCCCGCGTCGGCAGGAGCCTCATTCGAGCCCGGGTCCGTGCCGGCTACTCTTCCTTGTAGCGGTAGCCGATGCCGTAGAGCGTCTCGATATGGTTGAAGTTCTCGTCGATCTGCCGGAACTTCTTGCGGACGCGCTTGATGTGGCTGTCGATGGTCCGGTCGTCGACATAGATGTTCTCGCCGTAGGCCGCGTCGATCAGCTGGTCGCGCGACTTCACCAGGCCGGGCCGGGCGGCCAGAGCCTTGACCAGCAGGAACTCTGTCACCGTGAGCTGGATGTCGGCACTGCGCCACAGGCACTGGTGGCGGGTTTCGTCCAGCGACAGGTCGCCACGCTCCATCACTCCGGCCGGCGTCGCCCCGGCGGCTTCGGCGCGCAGCAGCTCGCCGCGACGCAGCAGCGCGCGGATGCGCTCCAGCAGCAGCCGCTGGCTGAACGGCTTGGTGATGTAGTCGTCCGCACCGAGGCGCAGGCCCATCAGCTGGTCGACTTCCTCGTCCTTGCTGGTGAGAAAAATCACCGGGAGCTGCGACCGCGCACGCAGCCGTTGCAGCAGTTCCATCCCGTCCATGCGCGGCATCTTGATGTCCAGCACGGCAAGGTCGACCGGGCGGGCGTTCAGCCCCTGCAGCGCACTCTCGCCGTCGGTGTAGGTACGCACGTTGAAACCTTCCGCCTCCAGAGTCATGGAGACCGAGGTCAGGATGTTGCGGTCGTCGTCGACCAGCGCGATCGTATGCTTCGTCGGCTCCATGAAGGGGCTCCTGCGTTCAGCCTTATTGTGGCCTTAAATGCGGGGGACGCCAATCTGCCGCAAAAACATGCAGATTATCGACCTTCGGGTAGGCAGGAGACCTGCGACGGCTTGTCCCTGCGCCCGTCGTCACCTAATTCAGCGCCATGGACGAAACCAATCAGCCTCATGCCGGCGAGACGATGAACAGCGCGAACGATCAGACCCCGACGACAGGCGGCCCGACGGGCGGGCCCAACTTCGACGCTCGCAGCGTGCCGTCCGCTGCTGCCGCTGCGGCAGTCCCCGGCGATACATCCATCTTCGAGCGGCCGGGACTGTATGCCGAGGAGCCGGGCGAGCCCGACCCCGAGATCGGCACCCCCGACGACCTGATGCAGGTGGCCAGCGAGCGGATCCGTGCGCTGGAGACCTCGGTCGAGGAGATGCGCGAGAAGTGGCTCCGCGCCGAGGCCGAGATGCAGAACGTCCGCACCCGTGCCAAGCGCGACGTGGACGATGCCCGGCAGTACGCGGTCACCAAGTTCGCCAAGGACGTGGTCGAGGCGGCCGAGAACCTGCGTCGCGGCCTGTCCAGCCTGCCGCCGGCGGATGCCGCCGACAGTCCGGTCGTGACCAAGCTGCGTGAGGGGTTCGAGAGCGTCGAGCGGTCGTTCCTCGGCATCCTCGAGCGCAACGGCATCACCGGCACCGACCCGACCGGCAGCCTGTTCGATGCCAACCTGCACCAGGCGATGGCCGAGCAGCCGAGCGCCGACCATCCACCCGGTACGGTGATGCAGGCCTGGACGTCGGCCTGGACCCTGAACGGCCGGCTCCTGAAGCCGGCGATGGTGGTGGTGGCCAAGGCGACCGACGCAGCGCCGGTCGCCCCGGAGCCGGCCGGAGCCCCGGGTGCCATGGCGTTCGATCGCACCGTCTGACGCTGGCTGCCTGATCTGGGCGGGCAAGTGTTTGGTGCAGAAGTGCGGCGCGGGGCTTGTCGCGGTGTCTCTGCCTGAATACATCCGGTGCCGGATCGACGCTGGGTAGGGCAAGGCGCCGAAGGTGCTTCGCGACCCGCGCCTATGATGTGATATAATTTCCAAAGGACAGCATCCGGTGCTTCGGGCCGCATGCTGCCGCTGACGAGGAGAGCAGAATGAGCAAGGTAATCGGGATCGACCTGGGCACGACCAATTCGTGCGTCTCCATCCGCGAGGGTGACGAGAACCGGGTGATCGAGAATAGCGAGGGTGCGCGTACGACCCCCTCCATGGTGGCTTTCGCCGAAAACGGCGAGCGGCTGGTCGGCCAGGCTGCCAAGCGCCAGGCCGTCACCAACCCGACCAACACCCTCTATGCCGTGAAGCGCCTGATCGGGCGCCGTTTCGAAGACCCGACCGTCGAGAAGGACCGCGCGCTGGTCCCGTTCAACATCGTCAAGGGCGACAACGGCGATGCCTGGGTCGAGGCTCGCGGCCAGAAATATTCGCCTTCGCAGATCGCGGCCTTCGTGCTCGGCAAGATGAAGGAAACCGCCGAGACCTATCTCGGCGAGACCGTCAGCCAGGCCGTCATCACGGTGCCGGCCTACTTCAACGACGCCCAGCGCCAGGCGACCAAGGATGCCGGCCGCATCGCCGGTCTCGAAGTGCTGCGCATCATCAACGAGCCGACCGCAGCGGCCCTGGCCTATGGCCTCGAGCGTCGCAACGGCGGCACGGTGGCCGTGTACGACCTCGGCGGCGGCACGTTCGACGTGTCCGTGCTCGAGATCTCCGACGGCGTGATCGAGGTGAAGTCGACCAACGGCGACACCTTCCTCGGCGGCGAGGATTTCGATGCCCGCGTGATTTCCTATCTCGCGGACGAGTTCAAGCGCGAGCAGGGCATCGACCTGCGCCAGGACAAGCTGGCCCTGCAGCGTCTGAAGGAAGCGTCCGAGAAGGCCAAGATCGAGCTGTCTTCCTCCAAGGAGACCGAGATCAACCTGCCCTTCATCACCGCGGATGCCTCCGGGCCGAAGCACTTGGTGCTGAAACTGACCCGTGCGAAGCTCGAGAGCCTGGTCGCCGACCTGATCGAGCGGACGCTCGGCCCATGCCGCGCCGCCCTGAAGGATGCGTCGGTCACCGCGAGCGAGATCGAGGAAGTGATCCTGGTCGGCGGCATGACCCGCATGCCGAAGGTCATCGAGATCGTGAAGCAGTTCTTCGGCAAGGAGCCGGCCCGCAACGTGAACCCCGACGAAGTCGTGGCGATCGGTGCAGCGGTCCAGGGTGCCGTGCTGAAGGGTGACGTCAAGGACGTTCTTCTGCTCGACGTGACGCCGCTGTCGCTTGGTATCGAGACGCTGGGCGGGGTGTTCACCCGTCTGATCGATCGCAACACGACCATCCCGACCAAGAAGAGCCAGACCTTCTCGACCGCCGAGGACAACCAGGGCGCCGTGACCATCAAGGTCAGCCAGGGTGAGCGCGAGATGGCGGTCGACAACAAGGTGCTCGGTCAGTTCGACCTGATGGGCATCCCGCCGGCGCCGCGCGGCGTGCCGCAGATCGAGGTCACGTTCGATATCGATGCCAACGGCATCGTGTCGGTGTCCGCCAAGGACAAGGCGACCAACAAGGAGCAGCAGATCCGCATCCAGGCCTCCGGCGGCCTGTCGGACAGCGACATCGAGCGCATGGTCAAGGAAGCCGAGGCGAATGCCGACGCCGACAAGGCCAAGCGCGCGTCGGTCGAGGCGCGTAACCAGGCCGAAAGCCTGGTGCACCAGACCGAGAAGACGCTGTCCGAGAGCGGCGACAAGATCCCGGCCGCCGAGAAGTCGGAAGCCGAGACCGCGATCGCTGCGACCAAGGCGGCCATGGAAGGCAGCGACGTCGAGGCGGTGAAGGCCGCGACCGAGCGGCTTGGGCAGGTGTCGATGAAGATCGGCGAGGCGATGTACAAGGCGAGCGCCGGTGAAGCGGCAGGTGCTGCCGGTGCCGGTGAGCCGCCGCATGGCGCGTCCGCCGGCCCGGGTGCCAGCCAGGGCGGCAATGCCGGCGGCGCATCTGCCGGCGAGCGCGTGGTCGATGCCGACTTCGAGGATATCGACGACAAGAAGAAGTCTGCCTGATCGTCTCCGCAGACTGGATTTGTGGAAGGCGCCCGCGCTTCGGTACGAAGGCGGGCGCCTTTTCTTTGGGAATTGACGACGGAAACAACCGGTCTGCGTGCCTCCGACGGGGCGCTGGCCGGTCTCCGGTGAGGTAGATATGGCCAAGCAGGATTACTACGCGACCTTGGAGGTCGCTCGGGATGCCTCTGCGGACGACCTCAAGAAGGCGTATCGCAAACTCGCCATGAAGTACCACCCGGATCGAAATGCCGGGGACAAGGCCTCCGAAGCCCGGTTCAAGGAGCTCAACGAGGCCTACGACGTCCTGAAGGACGACCAGAAGCGCGCGGCCTACGATCGCTTCGGCCATGCCGCGTTCGAAGGTGGCGGCCCCGGGCCAGGCGGCGGCGGCTTCGAGGCCGGCGGTGGTCTGGGCGACATCTTCGACCAGGTGTTCGGCGACATGATGGGCGGGCGTCGTGGTGGTGGCGGTGGTCCGCGTGCCGGCGCCGATGTCCGTGCCCAGGTCGAGATCAGCCTTACCGATGCGTTCTCCGGCATCAAGGTGCCGTTGCGCGTGCCCAGCCGGATCGCCTGCGAGGCCTGCAACGGCAGCGGTTCCGAGGACAAGGCGCGCGGTGCCGAGACCTGTCCGACCTGCCATGGTGCCGGCAAGGTCCGGGCGCAGCAGGGCTTCTTCCTGGTCGAGCGTGGCTGCCCGACCTGCGGCGGGCGTGGCCGTGTCGTACGCAATCCGTGCAAGGTCTGCCGCGGCGCCGGCACCGTAGAGCGCGACCGCAACATCTCCGTTGATATCCCCGCCGGCATCGAGGACGGGACCCGTCTGCGCGTGCAGGGCGAAGGCGAGGCAGGACCGCAGGGTTCGCCGAATGGCGATCTGTATCTGCATGTCGGTGTGAAGCCGCACGAGATATTCCAGCGTGACGGGGCGACCGTAGTGGTCCGGGTGCCGGTCGGCATGACGATGGCGGCGTTGGGTGGTCACGTCGAAGTGCCGGTAGTCGACGGCACCCGCACCAAACTCACCGTTCCGGCTGGCAGCCAGACCGGTGACCAGCACAGGCTGCGTGGTAAGGGTTTCTCGGCTCTGCGCAGTTCGGCGCGTGGCGATATGTATGTCGTCTTCGCGGTCGAGACTCCGCGTCACCTGACCAAGCGTCAGCGCGAGCTGCTCGAGGAATTCCAGGCCGAAGGCGGCGAGAACGACAAGAGCAATCCAGAAACGGAAGGGTTCTTCAGCCGGGTCCGGGACTTCTTCGAGGGAAGAAGCTGAGTCTAGGAGAACTTCCGGTAAAATTCCGGTAGCAACTGCGTGAGTCGAGGCAAACCCTTGACATGGTTGTTGAACCAGGTGTGATCGGAGCTTAACTAAATCATGCTTGCGGTGACGTCCCCCCCCCACCCTCGCCGTAGGCAGGAAATGGCGGCGCGACCCGACTGGTTGCGCCGCCGATCTTCCCGTCCGATCCCATGCGCATAGGCATTGCCGGAATAGCCGGTCGCGTCGGCCGTTTGCTCGTCCAGGAAGTTGGCCTGGCCGGTGCCGAACTGTCCGGTGGCACTGTCCGGCCCGGCAGCACCGTCCGGTCGCCCGATCCGGATGTTTTCGTGTTCAAGGATCTCGCGGCCCTGGCAGCGCAGTCCGATGTTGTTATTGATTTCACCCATTTCGATACTGTGGCGGTCCACGCGGATACATTGTCGGGCAGTGGCACGAGCTGGATACTCGGTACGACCGGCCTGTCGCCTCAAACGCAGGCTTCGGTCGAACGGGCCGCCCGGCACATCCCGATCGTCCAGGCTGCCAATTTTTCCCCAGGCGTTGCCCTGGTCCTCGACCTTGCCAGGCGCATGACACTGGCATTGCCGGCCGAAGTTTACGACGCCGAAATTCTCGAGATGCATCATCGGCAGAAGGTCGATGCCCCGTCCGGAACCGCGCTGGCACTCGGGCATGTCGTCGCCGGCGCACGTGGCGTGCGCCTGGACGACATGCGCGAGAGTGGTCGTGATGGCCATGCCGGGCCACGCGGTCCGGGCGCGATCGGGTTTGCTGCCCTGCGCGGTGGGCAGATCGTCGGTGAACACACGCTTATCTTCACGTCCGGAAGCGAGCAGCTTGCCTTGACCCATCGTGCGTTCGATCGTGCAGTGTTCGCCGCCGGTGCGGTCCGGGCGGCACTTTGGGCAGAGGGGCGTTCGCCCGGTTTATACGGTATGGAGGACGTCCTGGGACTTCGCTGACCCGGTAGACCGGCAGTGTTTCTTGACCCTCCTGGCACTTTCCGCCAAACCCCCCACTTTCGACGGCTGCCCGCATCAGGCGCATCCGGCCGTGCCATGCGAGGAGCACCATGCGCAACAAGGGCGACTTCCTGTTCACGTCGGAGTCAGTGTCCGAGGGCCACCCGGACAAGGTAGCCGATCGGATCAGCGATACCGTGCTCGACTGCTTCCTGGCAGCCGACCCGGAGGCACGCGTTGCCTGCGAGACGCTGGTCACTACCAATCGCATCGTCCTTGCCGGCGAGGTCCGCGGGCCGGCGTCGGTGACCCAGGAACTCCTGGTCGAGGCGACCCGCGCCGCGGTCCGTGACATTGGCTACGACCAGTCCGGCTTCTCCTGGCGCAACGCCGAAGTGCAGTACTATCTGCATGCCCAGTCCGCCGACATTGCGGTCGGTGTCGACAGCGACGGCAACAAGGACGAGGGCGCCGGCGACCAGGGCATCATGTTCGGCTTCGCCACACGCGAGACCGAAACGCTCATGCCTGCGCCGATCCATTACGCGCATGGCATCCTGCGTCGCATGAACGAGCTGCGCAAAAGTGGCGACCCGCGCGGCCGCGGCCTGCAGCCGGACGCCAAGAGCCAGGTGACGCTGCACTATGTCGACGGCAGGCCGGTCGGCGCCACCAGCGTGGTGATCTCGACCCAGCATGACGAGGGCATGGCGCAGGCCGACATCCGCGAGGCATTGCGCGGCATCGTCGCCGACGTGCTGCCCGCCGGCTGGGAGGTTCCCGAGGACCAGTTCTACGTCAACCCGACCGGGATCTTCGTGATCGGCGGTCCGGACGGCGATTGTGGCCTGACCGGGCGCAAGATCATCGTCGACACCTACGGCGGAGCGGCTCCTCACGGCGGCGGCGCCTTCTCCGGCAAGGATCCGACCAAGGTCGATCGCTCGGCTGCCTATGTGTGCCGCTACCTGGCCAAGAACATCGTCGCCGCCGGCCTCGCCGACCGCTGCACCCTGCAGATCGCCTACGCGATCGGCGTGTCGCAGCCGCTTTCGGTCTATGTCGATCTCGACGGGTCCGGCCACGATGTGGACGAGGCGCGACTGGAGCGGGTGTTGCGCGAAGTCGTGGACCTCACCCCGCGCGGGATCCGCAAGCATTTGCGCCTGAACCGCCCGATCTATGCCGCCACCGCGGCATACGGTCATTTCGGACGCACCCCGGACCCAGCCGCGGACAGCTTTACCTGGGAAAAGACCGACCTGGTCGAGACCCTGCAGCAAGCCTTCAACCGCTAGGCGGCACACCGGTCATGGCGGTGAAGCCGCCGCCTGATCGCCTCTACGGCCGCCAGCGCAGCCATCCCTTGCGGCCACGGCAGCAACTGCTGCTGGACGTGGCGCTGCCGCGGCTGCGGTTCGCCGAAGCAGATGCCGCTGCTCCGGTGCAGGCATTCGATCGTGCACCGGACCAGCTCTGGCTGGAGGTCGGCTTCGGCGGCGGCGAGCATAGCCTGGCCCAGCACGAGGCCAATCCGGCGGTCGGCCTGATCGCCTGCGAGGTCTTCGAGAACGGCCTCTGTTCGCTGCTGTCGCGGCTGGTGCCGGAGGGGGCCGAGGCCACCTCGCCGGTGCCGGAGATGCTGAGGGTGTGGGACGATGATGCCCGGACGCTGCTCCGGTTGCTGCCCGACGCCTGCCTCGACCGGCTGTTCCTGCTGTTCCCGGACCCCTGGCCGAAAACCCGGCACGCCAAGCGCCGGTTCGTGCATCCGGAAACCATCCCGCTGCTGGCACGTGTGCTGAAGCCGGGTGCTACCTGGCGTGTCGCCAGCGACGATCCGACATACCAGGCCTGGGTGACCGAGGTGATGGGCGCCCAGGAGGTGTTCGAGGCCTCGGCCCCGGCCACCGAGCGCCCGGAGGGCTGGCCGCCGACGCGTTACGAGGCGAAGGCGCTCGCGGCTGGAAGACACCCGTTCTACTGGTCGTTCGTCCGGCGCGGGTGAACCATCGCCGGTTTTCCGCGCTCATGGATCAACCGGGCGAAGATGGCGATGCTGACGCGTGTGGCGATCTACGAGGGTTCGATCGAGCCCGGAACCGAGGATGCGTTCTTCCGGGATGTCGCTGCCCGGCTGGAGCCGGTCTGGCGGTCATTTCCGAATGTGCTGGACGTGCGGGTGCAGCGGGTGACGGAAGCCGATCGCGGCGCCATTCCGATCGTCATGGTGCTGGAAATGGATTTCGCCGACATGGCGGCGATCGAAAGCTCGCTCGCTTCCGACATCAAGACCCGGTCGCATGCGCTGACCCTCGAAGTCCTCAAGCCGTTCAGCGGCCGGTTCTTTCACTACATCGCCGAAAGCCGGAGCGTGTCGTAGAACGAAAGCTCAGTGCGTCGACTGGCTCCGGGTCGCCAGTTGCTTCAGGAGCGCCACCTGCCGCCAGAACTGCAACCGAGGCTGGGCCGGGCTACCGATGACTGCGGCTCCGTCCGGGATGTCGGCGATGACGCCGGCCTGGGCACCGATCCGGGCCCGATTGCCAATGAGCAGATGCGGCGCCATCGCGGCCTGGCCGCCGACCTGGACGTAGTCGCCGAGCACGGTCGAGCCCGAGATCCCGACCTGCGCCACGATGATGCAGCTCCGTCCGATCTGCACGTTGTGGCCGATCTGCACGAGGTTATCGATGTGGGTGCCGGCGCCGATGATGGTGTCCTGCACCGATCCGCGATCGACCGTGGTATTCGCCCCGATTTCGACATCGTCGCCGATGATGACCCGTCCCAGTTGCGGCACGCGCGAGAGCTTCTTCGGACCGCTCGAAAGCCCGAAGCCTTCCTGCCCGATCCGCACGCCCGAATGCAGATGAACGCGTGAGCCGAGCAGTGCGTGGGTCACGCTGACATGCGAGCCGATCGAGCAGTCGTTTCCCAGAACCACGCCGGCCGCGATGACCGTATGCGCCCCGATCCGGCTGTTCTCCCCGATCGTCACGCGTTCGCCGATGCAGACATACGCGCCGATCTCCGCGCTCGGGTGGATGAAGGCGCTGTTGGCGATGGTTGCTGTCGGATGGATACCGGCGACTGCTCCCGTGAGCGGATGAAAGAGACGGCAGACCAACGACCAGCTTTCGTCGATACGCTCCACGACGATCGGCATGACCGAGTTTGGAACGAACCCGAGCATCTCCTTCTGGACGAGCACGGCGCCGGCCTTCGTCTTCCGGAGGGCCTGCTCGTGCTTCCGGTGGTTGAGGAAACTCAGGTCGCCGAGTGTCGCATCGGTGAGCGATGCCAGCCCATGCAGCGTGATGTCGGGTGAATTCGTGGTTCCACGTGCGGCGGATGCGATGAAGCTCAGGCTGAACGGTCCGACCTTCTCGTAGAAATGCGGATCGCCTGTATGTGCCTGGTGCATGGAGACCGTCCCGTTCACTGCGACACGGATACCATGACGACTACAACTTTAAGTGTAACTTTTCACAACGTCGTGAAATGCCGGGCTTTCACCTTCGATGTCCACGGTTCTGCGACCAGTGAGTAGTCTATGCGGCCCTCGCGTGCTCCCGGCCGCTCGATGCTGCCTGCAAGCAGATATGCACCACGTCGCGCATCGATTGTGCGTGATGATCGACCCCGAGCGCCTGGCCTATGCGACGCTGGAGGTCCTCGGGGGTGCGCCCTGGCCAGAACGCGACCGCAATCGGGATGCCGGGAGCCTGTTGGCGTAACCGCCGCGCGGTATAGCGCAACGGCGACAACCGGCTTTCGAGCCCAAGCGCACACAGGCAGATCAGCGCCGGGTTGCCGATGTCCAGCGTGCCGATGCGTGTGCGCGATGTCGCCTCGTTCGGCACGATACGGCCGTCGATGCCGTGCTTGGCCAGGATCTGCACGAGGATCGAAGCGGCGACCTCGTCGAGCGGACCGCTTCCCGGAACGCACAGCACCGGCTGGTCGACCTGCCACGCTGGCTGCGCGGTATTGTCCTGGTTCAGCATCCCGGTGGCCGCCGGCTGCCGGAGCAATCCATCCGGATCCTCGGGCGCTACCGCCGAGCGCTCCTGGTCGGCAGGGTCCGGCTTGGGGTGGGCATCAGGATAGCGGTTCAGCTCGCCGACCAACTCGGTGATCGCGTCGCGCATCCGCGCCAGGTGGGCATCCTCGAGCACGCCACGATCGACATCGAGGCTGGCCAGCTGCAGCCCGGGGATCACCACGTCGTCGTAGTAGGTGGAGAGCGCCACCTCCTGCAGCAGCGCCTCGGCCTGCTCCTCGATCTCGTCCGGGTCGTCCGCCAGCATGCGCTGGTAGAAGCTCTCGACCGGCGACAGGGCCGGCTGGTCGCCGAGCAGGACCGCCAGGAACTCCAGGCGCTCGACATGCCGTCCGAGCACGACAGTACAGAGGGTGAGCGGTGTCGACAGGATCAGGCCGATCGGCCCCCACAGCCAGGTCCAGAACGCGGCGGCCAGCACCACCGAGATCGGCGACAGGCCGGTGCTGTGGCCGATCAGCAGCGGCTCGATGAACTGTGCGACCATCGGCTCGACCAGCAGGTACAACGCCAGCGTCTCGATGGTGCCGTTCCAGCCTGGAAACGAGGCGGCTGCCAGCAGTATCGGCGGCACGGCAGCCAGCAGCGTGCCGAAATACGGGATGAACCGCAGCAGCATCGCCAGGATGCCCCACAGGAACGGGCTCGGAATGCCGATCAGGAACAGGCCCCCGGCGATCAGGCAGCCAAAGCCGGCATTGATCGCCAGCTGGGTCAGGAAATAGCGGCTGAGCCGCGAGCCCGCATCGTCGATCGCTACCGTGGTGCGGTGCAGATCGCGGGTGCCGAACAGCCGGATCGCCCGGTCGCGCAGATCCTCGCGCTGCAACAGGATAAAGATGGATACGATGAACACGACCAGCACCGTCGCCAGCGGATGTGCCATGCGCGCCAGCAGGCTCTCGGCCATGTCCAGCGACGTGGGGGCGGCCTTGATGATTTCGACCTGTGCCGGCCTGGCCGGGGTCGAGGCAGACACCGGCTGAGGTGCCGGCGCCGGACCTGCCAGCAGCTGGCCGACCTGTTCGCGCAGGTGCTGGAAGCTGCCGAACGATTGCCCCGAGCCGAGGTGATGCAGCGAGATCAGCTTGCCCTCGATGGTCGAGTGGTTCGCGGCCAACTCGCGGGTGAGCCCGACCGCCTGCATGCCGATCAGCCACAGCAGCCCGGCGATGAGCCCGAGTGCGAACAGGATCGAGAGCGACGCGGACGGCCAGCGGCCGAAATGCCAGCGCCGCAGCAACGCGTTGAGCGGCTGCAGCAGGAAGCTCAGCAGCACCGCGAGCACCACCGGGATGCAGATGTCGTGGCCGAAATAAAGCGCTGCGATCAGCACGACCCCGACCTGGAGCGCCAGGAGGCCACGCATGCCAGGCAACTCCGCGGGCGGTACGATCGATCCCCGGTCCCGGGCTCGGGTTCCCACGCTGGTCTCGCGCATGCCGATCCTCGATCTCGCCGTATTGGGTTCGCAATGAACGGCCTGTCGCTTTTGCAGTTGCGCAACGAGCCGATCCGGGCGGCAAAATGCGGCATCGATCGAAGGGGAGCGCCATGCAGACGCGTATCGAAGGCGAGATGCTGCCAGTGCTTTATGTATCGCTGGATCCCTGGGAGAGCATCGTCTCGGAAACCGGCGAGCTGTCCTGGAAAAGTCCCAACGTCACTCTGCAGACCACCACAGCCGGGGCGGGTTCATCCGGCTTCCTGGGTGCGGTGAAGCGCTCGCTGGCCGGCGGCGGCCTGTTCATGACGCAATACAAGGCCGAGGGCGGTCCAGGTTTCATCGCCTTTGCCGCCAAGATCCCCGGAACGATCGACGAGCACCGGATCGAGCCCGGGCGCTCCTACATGCTGCACCGCCACGGCTTCATGTGCGCGACCGAAGGAGTCACGCTCGGGCTCGGCTTCCAGCGCTCGCTCGGCGCCGGGATATTCGGCGGCGACGGATTCCGGCTGCAACAGGTATCGGGCAGCGGTACATTCTGGACCATGCTCGGTGGCCAGGTGGTGAGCCACCTGCTGGCGCCCGGCGAGGCAATCGACGTCCATCCGGGCCATGTCGGCATGTTCGAGGACAGCGTATCGTTCGACATCACCATGCTGCCCGGCATCCGCAACAAGCTGTTCGGTGGCGACGGATTCTTTCTGGCCAGGCTGACCGGTCCGGGCAGGATCTGGCTGCAGACCCTGACCATGCCGAACCTGGCCCATGCACTCGGGCCCTATCTCGGCGGAGAGACCGTGGCGTCGACCGCCGAGGGATCCGCACTTGGCGTTGCCGCATCGAGCTTTATACGGCGCGCGTTCCAGTAGCGCCCCGGCGGGCCGGCAGCGACACCGCCAGCGATACGACCACGTTCAGCGCCAGCAGGCCGGTCGGGATGCTGATCGCGGACCCGTCGAGATGCAGCGCATGCACCGGTTTCAGCCCGTCGGCGAACACGATCCAGCTTCCGGCCGCCATGCCGGCTGCCCAGCCGGCAAGCAGTCCCGTCGCGGTCAGCCGCAACGGCAACAGCCCGATCACCAGGGCCGGCAGCGTCTGCAGCATCCACACGCTGCCCAGCAACTGCAGGTCGATGGCGAATTGCGGGTTGAGCAGCAGGATGCAGCCGAGTGCCGCGACCTTCACCAGCAGCGCGGTGGTCCGTGCCGCCCGGGCATTGCCGCGGCCCGGCAGCAAATTGCGGGTTACCAGGCTGGCTGCCCCGATCGCCATCACCGCAGCCGGCACCAGCGCACCGACCGCGATCGCGGCGAACGCGAAGCCCACGATCCAGCCGGGGAAGATCGCCAGGAACAGCAGCGGCACCACCGAGCTGGGTAGGGTGGTGACGATGCCCGCCGCATGCGCCATCAGTCCGAGCAGCACCGTGTAGGCCGGCAGCATCACCGCGTTGCGCCGGATCGTGTCGGCGTCGTGCGCGGCCAGCACGCCGGTCAGGGTGTGCGGATACAGGAATGCCGCCAGCGCCGAGCTCAGCGCGAGCGTCGCATGGGGAATGGACTCGCCAGGCCCCAGGACGTGGCCGTCCGGCGCTGCCTTCAGGTGTACGGAGGCGTGGGCGAACATCGTGCCGTAGCCGCCGAGATGCAGCGGGATCACCGTGACCGCGGCGATCACCACGATGTAGATCATCAGGTCTTTCAGGAACGCCGTGGTCGCCGGCGCGTCCAGTCCGCCGAACCAGGTGTAGGCGGCCAGCGACAGGAACGCCGCGATCAGCGGGATCTCGTCGGGCAGGCCTAGCGCTTCCAGCACAGTGCGGATGCCGACCAGCTGCAGCGCGATATACGGCACGACCGACACCAGGCCGGTGACCCCGATCGCGCGTTCCAGGCTCCGGCTGCCGAAGCGGGCGCGCACGATGTCGGCGGCGATGACGTGGCCGCCCTGCTTGGCGATCTGGCACAGGCGCGGCATCACCGCATACACGAACGGGTAGACGATGATGGTGTAGGGCAGCGCGAAGAAGCCGTATGCGCCGGTGGCGTATACCACCGCCGGCACCGCGATGATGGTGTAGGCGGTATAGAAGTCGCCGCCGACAATGAACCAGGTGACCCAGGTACCGAACGACCTGCCGCCGAGGCTCCAGTCCTCGCCGTCCTTGTCCCTGCCTCGTCCTTTCCGCCAGCTCGCAGATGCGCCGAGCAGGATCGTCGCGACGAAGAAGACCAGGAAGACCGCGATACCGGCCCAGCCGGCCGTCGGCATCGATGGGGCGGTCATGCGCGCCCGAACTTCCAGACGATCCAGATCAGCATCGCGGTCAGCGGAACCCAGGCGAGCTGGTACCAGTAGAAGAACGGGAAGCCGAACAGCGCCGGCGTGGCGCGGTCGTAGAACGGCACCCACAGCAACCCGACGAACGGCAGAAGCAGCAGCATGTGCACCAGGATCGGGCGAAGGTATCGGCTACCGCCGGCTTGGATCATCCCGGCGCGCGGCTCCCGGCTGCCGGCCGCATGGATTGCCGGGTGACGCCTGCTTGGCGGATCGTGCGATGTGTTTCAAGCTTCGGTCAGAGGGCTGCGATGATCGGGCAGACGCGCCAGGATCGGTAGCTCGGCGAGCCGCATAGGGAGGACACGTCATGACCCAGGAAGTTCGCGTCGTTGCCATCGTCGATGCAAGGCCGGGCCAGGCGGCCGCCGTCGCCGAGGCGATCGCGGCTGTGGTTGCGCCGACCCTGAAGGAGCCGGGCTGCCACGAGTATGTCCCTCATCGCGACACCGAGGACGGCAACCGCTTCGTGTTCGTCGAGCGGTGGGACAGCGCGGCGGCGCTCGAAGCGCATAATCGGAGCCCGCATCTGCAGGCCTTCGCGGCGGCGATCGGGCCGTTGCTGGCAGCGCCGTTGCGTGTCCTGGTGCTCGAGGCGCTGGGCTGAGACAGCGCAGGCCCGAGGATGCTCGGCTTGACGGACATGCCGGTTCCGTAGCCTGGACCAGGCGAGGTGACGCTCTGGACCTTGGCCTCCGGCATCTTGGATAGGCTGGCGCGCGCTGGGTGCGTCTTCGGCGTGTTCTCCGACTGGTATCTCAGCGAAGCACCAGTTCGAGTCGGGCTGGACGATATTACGGCATAGGAACGACCACGCGGCATTGTCTGATCACCGGTATCGGAAGCGGGCTCGGGCGGGCTTTGGCGGAGGCGGGACGCGCCGCCTTCGGAGCGCTGGCACCCGGTCGCGCCTTCGGGCTGATGACGGAAGCGCGCGATCCGGCCTCGGTCGTGACCACGGTCGCAGATGCCGAACACCTGACCTGAGGGATCGATGTTCTTGTGGCGAATGCCGGCAGGGGACTGGTCGGCGCGCTCGAGGAAACCCGCGACCTGTTTAAGGTCAACGTATTCGGCCCCATCACGCTTATCCAGACGGTGTTGCCGGCCATGCGCGCCAGGCGTGCAGGCCACATCGTCAACATCACCTCCGTCAGCGGACTGGCAGCCTGGGTCGGCACGTCTATTTACGGTGCAACCAAGTATGCGATGGAATGGATTGGTGAGACGCTGGCCAACGAGGTGGACGAGCATGGCATTAAGGTGACCAACGTGGCACCAAGCGGGATGCGGACGGATTTTGTCGGCCGGTCATTGGCCATGACGGCTACGAGTGTGCCGGCTTATGACGGCGCGGCACGGGATGCCGATCTGGCCCTCGCCAGCTATGGTGTCCAGGAACAGGGCGATCCGACCCAGGCGGCTAGTGCAATTAATGCGGCTGTCCGTGCGCCTGAAACCACCGGTTCATCTACTGTTGGGCAAGGATGCCGTTCACTACGCCGAGGAGGCAATAGTGCGGCTGCAGGGTGAGATCGATCGCTGGCGGGAGTCGAGCCTGCCTAAATCGTTCGGATAGCAGTGGATCCAAGTCGTGGGTGTAGTTGAGCGGCTCACGCTTGTGAGTGTTGAAGACATTTGAGCTTCGACTCGCTCAGCTCAGGCGACCTGTTTGGAAATTGCTCGTTTTTCTTTCCACCCGGTCCGGACGTAATGATGAAGCGGACCTAATGCGTACTTTTGCACGTCCGGATTGTTGGCGAGATAGTCGGTTGCGCTCCAAGTCGACTTGATCTTGTTTTCCCGAAGTTCAGTCGCGTCTATCGCCAGGTCTGGAACCGATATGCAAAGCTCTTTATTATAGATCAATTTATACATTTTAGCGGTGAGTGAAAGATTAACTACCAGATGATTTCCGGGCAGGGAGGGATTCCTGCCATACTCTTCCAAAGCTACCGGGTTGTTGACATCCACTCGGCCTTCCAGCTTCCGGACGGTGGCAGCCTTAAGGTCTGGCAGGCTTCTGTTGTGCCAATGCAGATATGTAAGCCGCGTGCTAACATGGCCGTCTTTCAGCCTAGATACCGGGGCATGCTGACCATTATCCAGCCTCAGAATCGAGTTTGCTGGCAGGAATCCTTTATGAAAGTGCCTTATCGGCGAAAACCAGCCCGGGTCACCTGGAACGTTGAACAAGGACGTATCGATGCGCAGTGCACATTGCACGTGTTTCAACGAATCCAGTTCCATCATAATATCTGCGGTATCAACGCTGACACGATGGTCGGTAAAAACACCTAGGAATTCGTCACAGTCGACAGGAAGAGCAAAATCGTAATCACGTTCGGCATCCCAACTTTTTATGATGTTCTGGAAATGACCACCTTTTTTATCGAAATCGTGGTAACTTGTGTATTCCCAGCGGATCTTTGCACCAAGCGATTCGAAATGTTTGAGAACTTTTAACGTGTACTTATCTGTAGAGCCGTTATCCATAACCGTCAGGTTCTTAATGTTAAACAGCCTAGAATAGTGGTTGAACCACTTGAAAAGCAATGGGCCTTCGTCCTTCTGCATCATTAACACGAGAACCGATGCCAATAGTCTTCTCCTCGTAAAAGCCGATTGAGAGGCGGAAATCAGGAATATTGGGAATTGTTTACTAGAGTCTCAAGTGGAGTGGATGCTGGAAGATACGTGCTGAAGTGTAATTTCTCAGACTTAGATAATTGACGAAGGAGAATTTGTAGCAGTGTTGAAGATGCTGACCGAGGACTTTCACTGATCCATTTGCAAAGCGACGAAGCCGTTAGTCCGCGCGAAATCAGCTCGAAGTAGCTTTGTGCCATCTGGGTAACAGCTTGATCAACTGTATCTGAATCCAGAACTAAAAGGCTAAACATCTCCCAATTTTTAACGACCTTGCGATCGCAGGAAACTTGATTACCCGTTCCGATACCCGGTGGTTCAGCAGTCAGAAAAAGACGGGTCGCTGGCGACCGGAAAGTTGTCAGCCCTTCAGGCGTCAGCCCGACCTGCATCTGGATGACGGTACCGGCCTGCCGGTCACCCCGAAGTCGCAATGGCCTGCTTCCATGCGTCGGACAAACCATCAGAGCATCTGCGTCGGAATTTGTAGGTCGAATTAGGTATAAAGACTCAGAACGTTGATCTGTCTCGGACGAATGAATAATCAGATCTGAATTTGGGTCGACTTGAAGGGAAGTATTAAAGTATGTAATGACTTTTTGTGTGATCAATCCGATACTTTTACCCGCCACAACCGATTTAACGACTGGTTTAGTAGGTTTCATACTATAATTTACACTAAAATTTGGCGGCTTTATAGAGGTGCTTATCATTCCACATAATGCAGAACTGATTTGCAACTCAATCTTCGCCAAGACGCGAAACATCGCCGTGAAAAACCGACTTGCGCTATCATCGCTTTCGGCGTTCCAGGACTCGTTGTTCCATATCTGAGCGACAATGAGTGTGTCGCGACGTTTTTTCGCTCGGTCAATGAAATGTTCCATGCTCCGATTTTGAAAGTGCATGATCCAGGCTCCGGAAAAAACGGGCTCACCATGAACAATACCGGGCGTTGAACTCCATTTGATTGGCTTCCCAATCGTATTAAGGTAAAGCGGTGGGCTAATATCAAAGCAGTGGACGTTATGCCAGCCTGTACCGACACGCGTAGGTCGCACGAAAGACTTAACGTGGCGGTTGATCGCCTCGTTAGAATGGGAGCGCATAGGATAGGCGACTGGAGCCGGCACCAACGGCCTCAGTACATGACCGTTGTTTCCATGCAGGCGCCAATTCACGGCGATACCATCTGCCTCTGGAAAGCTTTCAAGAAATTGTGGAACTGAGGGAGCACTTTCCAGGAGTAGGTACTCGTCGGCATCTAAAAAGCAGAGCCACGAAAACTCGGATTTTAATCTTGCGATCGCTTTTTTATATTCATTTTGCTGACGATCATAGAAAAAGTCGAAATCCTGGAGCACTTTTTCATATCTAACGTCAAAATGCAATCCGACATTCCTTACGATCCGGTCTGTACCGTCTGTCGATGCATCATCAATGACTAGAATTGTATCGAAGCCGAGTGCAATATGCCATGCGAGCCATGCGGCTATATCATGTACCTCATCTTTCAAAACGACAACGAGTCCAATTTTCTCCTTTTCAATCACTGCCAACATTTCGCACCGATACGTTGAAACTTGTTCATAAGTCTGATGCTATCCTCATCGAATTCGATATGCAGATGTGGATGAGAAAAATGAATCAATATTTACGTTTCTGCAAGATTTAACAATGATCCACAACGAAAAACGTCGAGAAAGATTAACAAGCCGGCAGCATTTCTAGAGCTAGAAATGTATCTATAGTAATTGAACCAAATGTTCGACGAGGTTTTCCCATTTCTCTGTACCATGACGCAACCTATTATTGCCATCTATCAGTCACAAGTAACGGTTTTGGCCGTGACGAGTCACATTCAACTGCCAATCAATGGCAATCTAGAAAAAGAAACTGCGATCTCCATTTTCTTTCAGGGATTGGAGTCGATTTGTCGGTGGCGTCCAGAGCCTGAACTAGCTTCCCTCGGCTGCCGGATCAACCAGATCGAAGAAGGGCTGGCGGTCGACGGTGAAATGCTTGCTGTAGAACGGGTCGCGGCTGTAGAGCGGCTTGGCGCCCCAGCGTTCCTGCATCGTGTGGGTTTCCGCGTAAAAGCGCGCCTCGTGTTCCGGTCGGTCGTCGCTGCCGCGGGACAGGCTCTCGTGATGATAGGCTACGAACTCGGCGCACCAAACGATGCGCCAGCCGGCGTCGCGCACTTTCAGGCACAGATCCACGTCGTTGTAGGCGACCTTGAGGTGTTCCTCGTCGAAGCCGCCGACCATGCGGAACAGGTCGGCCCGGATCAGCATGCCGGCCGCGGTGACAGCGGACACTTCGTGGCTGAGCATGGCGCGGCCGATATAGCCGTAGTCGGTGATCGGCGCACCACGATGCACATGGGCCGCGACCCCGGCCGGGCCGACGACCACGCCCGCATGCTGGATGGTGTCGTTCGGATACAG
Source organism: Lichenicola cladoniae (assembly GCF_013201075.1). Lineage (NCBI taxonomy): Bacteria > Pseudomonadati > Pseudomonadota > Alphaproteobacteria > Acetobacterales > Acetobacteraceae > Lichenicola > Lichenicola cladoniae. The sequence continues at coordinate 29,473 of NZ_CP053708.1, forward strand.
GAACTTGCCGCCGACAATGCCGATGTCCGGCGCCGCGAGGGCCTCGCCGACGATGGTCCTGAGCCAGTCCTTCTGCCCGACGAAAACGTCGTTGTTCATGAAGAAGAAGAACTCGGCGTCGTTGTCCCGGGTGGCCAGGTTGTTCAGCCGCGAATAGTTGAAATCCTCCTCGACCGTCAGGACCCGCACCCGCTTGAGCTTCGAGACCCGTCGGCAGAAATCCACCGCTTCCCGTGTTACCGACCAGTTATCGACCAGGACGATGTCGAACGACTTGTAGTCGGTGAAGGCCAGCAGGGCGTCGAGGCACTTCTGCGTCGTTTCCACCTGGTCCTTGAACGGGATGATGATCGACACGTGCGGCTGGGTTTTCTGCAGCCACTTGATCCCGTAGAGCGTGAGGCCACGGATCGAGCTGACGTCGGCCTTGACGCCGCGTCGCTTCAGATGATCGCCAACGGCCTTCACGCCGGCGTCGATGGCATAGGATTTGTTGCCGATAGTCACCGCAGTCGAGTTCGGGGTCTTGCGCCAGTGGTAGAGCACTTCCGGCACATGATGGATCTCGGTCGCCGGGATCAGCTCGACCAGCCGCAGGATCAGGTCATGGTCCTGGGCGCCATCATAGACCGGACGTAGATCGCCCACGGTTTTCAACGAGGCGGTCTCCACGAACAGCAGATGGCAGATGTAGTTGCAGCCAAGAAGGTAACGGTAATTATAGTCGGGCTTGAGGTTCGGTTCGAGGAAGTAGCCGGCCTGGTCTATCTTGTCCTCGTCGGAATACAGCATCCTAGCGCCGGTCGACTGGGCTGCCCGGACCATCATCTCGATCGCGACATCGACCAGAAGATCGTCATGGTCGAAGAACGCGACGTAGTCGCCACGCACGTCGGCGAGGCCGGCATTGGTCGCGCCGCTGATGCCGAGGTTCTTTTTGAGGGTGACGACGCGGATGCGCGGGTCCTGTTCGCAATACCTGGCGATGCGCGCGGCAATTTCGGGCGACTTGGCCCCGTCATCGACGATGACGAGTTCCCAGTCGCGATAGGTCTGCGCGATCACCGAGTCCACCGCCGCGGTGAAGTCCGACATCATCGGCTTGTAGGTAGGGCAGAGGATGCTCACCAGCGGCTGGGAAGCGGCCGGCGTCCGTCCGGCTTCCCGTGCACGATCGGCCGAGACGCGGGCGCGCAGGCGGTCATAGTAGCGCCGTGCCCAGCGATCGTAGTCGCCGAGGCTGTAGGAGGGTTTCGGCACCACGTCTGACACGTCGGTCCGCAGCCGGGTGATCTCGCCGTGCAGCCGCTCCACCTTGGCCTGGATCTCGAGCAGCCGGGCCTCGAGCTGGTCGTCGACCAGCGTGGTGGTCAGCGGGCTGCCGGCGAGCTCGACATCGTCCGGAGTGACGACGAAGCGGAACGTCTGTTGCCCGCCCCTGCGGAACGAGTTCGGCAGAACTATTTCGAAACCGCAATTAGGATCGCCACCCAGGGCGGCGGCCACGTCGCCACGATACCGGTCGGCCTTCACCTGCGCCACGCGCAGGCCGTTCGCCGTCACCAGGATATGGCAGCCACCGGTCCGCTCCTGCGTCACCGTATCGAGCTTCTGCACCCAGCCGCGCAGTGCACCCTGCTTCATGCCGTCGAGATAGCTCTGGAATTCATAGAGCCGATGCAGCGTGAACGCACACTCCTCGTGCATCAGGTCCGACTCGATTGCATCGAGCTGCGGCACGATGGCACGATCGCCGAAGCGGAACGACAGGGTGTGCGGGTGACCGTCCACGAAATTTTGCGGCAGCGTGAAGGTGAAGCCGAGATAACCGGTCGGATGACCGAGCGCCTTCTGCACGTCCTCGCGCAGCTCGTCGCATGTGACCAGGCCGACTTCCTGGTAGTCGATCAGCACATGCAGGAACGTGGGCTCGGTTGGATTGCGTGTGTTTACAGCCCAGCCCTTTGCAACACCGGCGGAGAAGGAGTCGACGTAGCCGAGGAAGGTTGCCGTCTTGGCACGCGACGAAGCCGCCGTCTCGACGATCCGTAGTCTGGTGGTGACCACCTGGGCCTTCTCCTGCGGCATCCGATGCCTCCGGCGATCGTTATAGTATCGTTAGTAATCTAGCGAGCCCGTTCGTGATTTTAGAAGGGCGGTCTTTGCCCGGCTTGCGTCCCGCCCCAGCGCCAGCAGGGCGGCGATCTGGCTCGGCTGACGGAGAATAGACCTCGAAAGGTTAACAATCTGTAGCGTCCCGTCCGGCTGCAGTGCGATGCAGGCGGCCGGCGGGAGCGTGCGCTCGGCAGGATCGCAGACCGCACGCAGCACCGCGAAGGGCAGGCCGGCCGCTTCGGCTGCGAGCGCCACCGGTCCGCTTTCCATATCGAGCGATCGGCAGCCGGTCCGGGCGAGCAGGTCCGCCTTGGCGGCGCTGCTGGCGACCAGCACGTCGCTATGCAGCAGCGGGCCGGTCGCTCCGGGCCCGAGCAGGGAGCGCAGGGACGGGTCGGTTGCCAAATGCCGCCCGTCCACCAGGATCGCGTCGGGCACCAGCAGGTCGCCGGGATGGAGCGCAGGGTCGAGGCCGGCGGCCAGTCCGAAGCTGAGCAGGCGGGTGGCTCCCTGCGCCACCAGCCCGGACACCGCCCGGTCGGCGCCGGCGCGGGTGGCGCCGCTGATGCCGACCAGCGCGGCGGGGAAGAGGCGGCGCGCCAGTTTCGCCTCGGCCTTCAGCCCGACCACGACGCCGAGCCCGGACAGCCCGAGATGTCCGGTCATCGGGACTAGAAGCCGTGCGAGACGCGGCTGCTGTTGCTGCGGCCGAGGTTGCGATAGCGCGACAGCGCCATCAGCGGGAAGAACAGCCGGTAGCCGTGGTAGCGCAGGTAGAACACGCGCGGAAAACCGACCGCGTTGTAGGGCTGCTCCTGCCACTCGCCGTCCGCTTCCTGGGTCGCGGTCAGCATCGCGATCCCGCGCGCCACGGCCGGATGGTCGCGCCGCTCCGCCGCCATCAGTCCGAGCAACGCCCAACCGGTCTGGGAGGGAAGGCTGGCATGATACCGGCCCGGCTCCGCTCCCTCGAACGTCGCGCAATCCTCGCCCCAGCCCCCGTCGGGCTGCTGGATCGACACCAGCCAGTTCACCGCCCGGACCACCATCGGGTCCGCCGGCGATACGCCCACCGCGTTGAGGGCGCACAGCACCGACCAGGTGCCGTAGATGTAGTTGGTGCCCCAGCGGCCGAACCAGCTTCCGTCCGGTTCCTGTTCGCGCCGCAGGTAGGCGATGCCCCGGTCGATCACCGGACGGTCTTCGATGTGGCCGAGCTGGCCCAGGAACGAAAGGCATCGCGCGGTCACGTCGGCGGTCGGCGGATCCAGCAATGCGCCGTGGTCGGAGAACGGGATGTGGTTGAGGATCTGCGTGTCGTTGTCTATGTCGAACGCGCCCCAGCCGCCGTTCGTGCTCTGCATGCCGATGATCCAGCGACGCGCGCGCACCAGCGCCTCGACATTGCCGTCCGCATCGTGGCGATGCAGCAGCATGCCGACGACGGCGGTATCGTCCACATCCGGGTAGTATGCGTTGTTGTACTGGAACGCCCAGCCGCCCGGGTCGAGCGTCGGATTGCGGATCGCCCAGTCGCCCTTCACGTCGAGCACCTGCCGCTCGCGCAGCCAGGCCGACGCCGCATCCAGCGCGGCCGGAACCGGCAGCACGCCTTCCTCGGGAGGCCCATCCATGTCCGCTTCCGCCATGGCGTGGCCGGCCAGGCTGGTGTCCCAGATCGGCGAGACGCAGGGCTGGCAATAGGTCTCGTCGCCCTGGTCGACCAGCAGCCGGCGGATCGCCTCCCAGGCCATGGCGGCGTCCGGATGGTCGGCCGGCACGCCGAGCGCGTCGTGCATCATCACCGTGTTGGCCATGGCCGGATAGATCGCACCGAGCCCGTCCAGGCCGTTCAGCCGTGTCTCGATGAAGCTGCGTGCCACCCCGATCGCATGGTTGCGGACCGCGGCGGGCATACGCCGGTCGAACGGCCGGATCAGGCTGTCGATCGCCTTGAACACCGGTCCCCAGGCCGAGCGATATGGTCCGCGTATCCAGTCGCGGACCTCGGAAGGCGGCACCCGGAACAGCTCCTGCACCCGGACACCGCGCGGATTCCGCGCACGCGGGTGCAGCGCGCCCAGCACCAGCATCGGAGTCACCACGGTGCGGGACCAGTAGGACATGTTCCAGATGTTGAAGAAGAACCATTTCGGCAGCAGGATGATCTCGACCGGCATGCAGGGCACGCCGTGCCAGGGCACCTCGCCGAACAGGGCAAGCTGGAACCGGGTGAACACGTTGCTGCGTTCGGCACCACCGGCTGCCAGGATAGCCTCGCGCGCCCGGACCATGTGCGGTGCGTCCGGATCGTCGCCCAGCATCTTCAGCGCGAAATAGGCTTTCACGCTGGCCGAAAGGTCGAACCTGCCCTCATAGTACAGGGGCCAGCCGCCATGCGTGCCCTGGATGCGCCGCAGGTAGACGCCGATGCGTGCCTCGACCGCGGGATCGATCCGATCGAGATAATGCTCGAGCAGCAGGTATTCGGCAGGAATGGTGGCATCGGCCTCGAGATCGAACAGCCAATGCCCGTCGGGCTGCTGCCGGCGACCCAGCGCCGACCGGCCACGATCGATCGCGCGGCTCAGCACCGTGTCGGATGGCTCGGCCGTTTCGTCGAAAACGACAGCCTCTCGTTCTTGCACGGTGCCTAGCACCATGACCGCTCCAGCCTGCGTATGGCCGGGGCGTACTGATGAAGTTCGATCATCGGTATCCGCTCAGGTCAGTGGCGGCCGGCAACCTGGGTCAACGCCCTGGCCGCGACCAAGCCGGACCTCATTGCACCTTCGATCGTGGCCGGCAAGCCTGTCGCGGTCCAGTCGCCAGCCAGCATGAGGTTGGGCACACTGGTGAGGCACTGCGGCCGCAGCCGCTCCTGCGCCGGAGTCGCCGCGAAGGTCGCGCGCTTCTCACGCACCACGCGGTAGAGCGGTGGCGCCTCGGGGAGGGCCGTTCCCGGCTTCAGGTAGGGGGACACCACCGCACGCACCTCGCGCCAGATCGAGAGGGCGAGCGATTCCGGCGTACGATCGGCCAGATGGTTGGCGGCACTCACCGTCACCGACAGGATACCCGGCTTGACGAACACCCATTCCGCCAGGCCGCCGACCACGCCTGCAAAGCGGGCGCGGGCGAGGTCGCCGGTCACCTGGTCCAGCACGTCGGCGCGATAATGCAGGTTGAGGATGCTTTCGAACTGGTCCGGCGCGGTCAGGTCCGGCAGCACGCCAGCAGTAAGGTCGCGTACCGATTGCGCCGGCACCGCCAGGATCATCTGGTCGCCCGGTCCCAGATCGACCTGGCCCTCGGGCAGCAGCATGGTGCCGACTCGTCCATGCACCAGCCCCAGGCCCGCGACGCGGCAGCCGGTGCGGATGGTCACGCCGAGGCTGCGCAGCCGCACCAGCGCCGGGTCGACCAGGCTCTCGGACAGGCCTTCGGCCGGGAACCAGGGCACGCACGCGGCACCGCCCTTGGCCATGCTCTCGCGCATGACCGCACCCATCAGCGCCGCGCTGCCGATCTCGGGCCGGGTGTTCAGTACCGAGACGGCGAGCGGGATCATCAGCCGGTCGGCGAGCGCGCCCGGCTCCAGGCACTCGGAAATGGTCCGGTTGGGGCCGGCGCGCATCAGCTTGAGCAGGCCCACCAGTTCGCCCAGGCGCATGCCGGGAACCCGCCGGCGCTTCGAGAACACCCACCAGGGGATCCGCCCGGCCGACAGGCGCACCGTCCAGTCGAGCCCGGCGGCGAGATCGTGAAACGGGAAGATCGGCGCGCCGGGTCCGACCAGCGTGTTCCTGGCACCGATGCGATCGAGATAGGCGAAGACGGTCTCGTTGGCCGACAGCAGCAGATGGTTGCCGTTATCGAGGCGGCAGCCGAGCAGCTTGTCGTCGTAGGACCGCGCCCGTCCGCCGCAGGCCGGCCCACCCTCGTAGATCGCGACCCGGCGTCCGGCTTCCGCCAGTTCCAGCGCCGCACTCAGGGCCGCCAGGCCGCCGCCGACGATATGGACCGTGCCTGCCATGCTCAGGCCGGGACCAGGGCGCGCAGCCCGATCAGCAGCTTGCGCCAGGCCGGCACCGATAGGCGCCTGGACGGCTCGCGCCAGTCTGCCTTCACCAGCGTCGACAGGATCGCCGCGTAGCTTGCCGCCATCAGCCGCGCCGGGCGCATCGCCTTGCGGTCGCACAGCCGCATCGCCGCACGGGCGGCCACGAAATGCAGCTTCGCCCTGGCCGCGATGATCCGGCAGGCGGCGGGCAGCGAGGGGGAGACCAGGGCCGCTTCCGGGTCGAGCGGCACACCGCATCGGGTGAGCACCTCGCGCGGCAAGTACAGCCGTCCGCGCTCCGCATCCTCGCCGAGGTCACGCAGGATATTGGTCAGCTGCAGCGCCCGCCCGAGATGGAAAGCCACCTGGTCGGCCTCTGCGGACGAATCGCCGAAGGCCCGCACCGAGAGGCGTCCGACGGCGGACGCGGCGCGGTCGCAATAGAGATCCAGCGTGGCGAGGTCGGGTGCGACGATCACCTCCTCGGCATCCATCTGCATGCCGTCGATCACCGCGGCGAAATCGGTTTCGCGCAGGTCGTAGCGCTCGATCGAGGCGGTGAGCACCCGGTCCAGCGGATCGGCGGCACAACCCTCGTAGAGGCCGGCGATGCGGCCGCGCCACTCCTGCAGCCGCGGCAGCTTGGCGTCGAACGGGAGGTCCTCGTCGGCTACGTCGTCGACCAGCCGGCAGAAGGCATAGATCGCGAACATCGCGTAGCGGCGGTCCGGCGGCAGGACGCCCATGCCACGTGCGAACGACGTGCCCGAGCGGCGCACGATCTGTTCCACGACCTGCAGGTCGTCCGGCGCGCAGTCCAGCGGGGTCTGGCTCATGCGGAGCGGTCCCGCGTCACAGCAGATGCCGCAAGGTGGCCAGCAGGCTGACCCCGACATCGCCGCGCGACAGCTTCACTCGTCGGGCGAGCGGGTCCTGTCGTCGTAGCCGGCGCGCCAGCCGATGCGACAATCCGACGATCACCGCGGCTTCCAGGCGCATCCGCCGGTCGGCGATCAGGCCGGGCAGGCGCGCGGCCTCACGGTTGAGCCGGTCTACCTGGTCCAGCGCCTGGTCCAGCACCTGGCGAAGCCCGGTGGTCAGGCGCTCGCCGCGAACCGACTCCACGGTCTGTCCGGCCTGTGCCAGCCACGATTCCGGCAGGTAGCAGCGGCCAAGCTCGTCCAGGTCGGCCTTGCAGTCCTGCAGGTGGTTCAGCACCTGCAGCGCCGAGCAGAGCGCGTCCGAGGGTGCATGGGTGGCGGCGCCCTCGCCGTGCAGGTCGAGCAGGTACAGCCCGACCGGATTGGCGGAGTAGCGGCAATAATCCAGCAGCTCGGCCCAGCTCGCATACCGGTGCTTCACGCAATCCTGCCGGAAGGCGACGATCAGGTCGGTGCCGCGGGCCGGTTCGATGCCGGTCCGGGCCAGGCTGTCACGTAGCCCCACGGCGCTGGCGATCTCGGCCCTGGTGAGGTCGGGACCGCTCTCCTGCCGGCCCAGCAGCACCGCCTGCATCGTATCCAGGCGGGCGATCTTCTGGTCGGACGGCAAAACCGCATTGTCGGCGATGTCGTCGATGGCGCGTGCGAAGGCGTAGTAGGCATGCACGTGCGGCCGCAGCGAGCGCGCGATCAGCACCGACCCGACCGGGAAATTCTCGTCCGCCTTGCCCTTGCCGGACGACACGTCGGTCGCCGATGCGGCGCCTGGCGCCCGGTCCAGGACCATATTGAGCCTCTCGGGCATCGCGCTCATGCGGCGGTCACGTCCTTGCTGGCGTCACGGTAAGCCCGGCGCTTCCAGACCACCCCACGGCCACGATGATGGTCGATGGCCGATCCGATGGTCGCCAGGGTGTAGAACAGGGCGATCCCGGGCAGCAACAGCGCCCAGGCCGGGGACAGCCGGAACCGGCGCAACGTCGGCAGGAACGAACCGGTCGACAGCAGCCATGCGGCCGCCCCGATCCACCGGGCCGCCCCATGGCCGGCGAGCAGCGTCAGCAGCGGGACGATCCAGACCAGGCCCATGCCCAGCACGGTGCCGAGTAGCAGCAGCGGCGAGAACCGGAGCTGGACATAGGCGGTGCGCGCCACCATCCGCCACACATCGACCGGCGCGGGATAGGGCCGGATCGACTTCGCCAGCATCGAATGGCCGAGCCAGATCGCGCCGCCGCTGCGCTTGACCCGGGTGGCCAGGGTCACGTCGTCGATCAGCGCGCCGCGCAGGCTCTCGATCCCGCCGATCCGGGTCAGGGCGGTGCGACGGATCAGCACGGTCCCGCCAGCCGCAGCGGCAGTCTTCGAGCGCGCGTCGTTCACCCGTCCGAACGGATAGAGAAGCTGGAAGAAGAACACGAAGGCCGGCACCAGTGCGCGTTCGGCCGGGCTCGTGCAGTTCAGCTCGACCATTTCCGATACCTGGTCGAGCCGGTCCCGCAGCGCCTTGGCGACCAGGGTGGTGACGTGCGCGCCGGCATGGGTGATGTCGGCGTCGCACAGCAGGAAGAAACCCTCCTCGCCGGGACGCAGCCTGCGTGCCTCGGCGACGCCCTGCGCCACCGCCCATAGCTTGCCGCTCCAGCCCGGTGGCCGGGCGGCGCCGTCGAGCACAGCCAGCCGGTCGGTTCCCAGGCTGCGGGCGACCGCGCCGGTGCCGTCGCTGCTGCCGTCATCGACCAGGATGATCCGGTAGGGGCCGGGATAGTCCTGCGCCAGCAGCGACGTCAGGCACGCGGCAATCGAGTCCGCCTCGTCCCGCGCCGGGATGACCACCGCGACCGATGGCCAGCTTTTCTGGTCGGTGACCGGCACCGGACGCAGGATCGGCCCGGCCTGCCAGAACCGTCCATGCAGCCCGATCAGGCCGAGCCAGAGCAGCAGCGTCGCGATCGCCAGGATCAGCATGGTGTCATCAGCATGGGTTCAGATCATGCCTGCCTGGCGGAACCAGTCGACAGCGTCGGTGACGGCCTCGCGGGCCGGTCGCGGCGCGTAGCCGAGTTCGCGTCGTGCCTTGTCGGACGAGAAGAACATCTTCTTCTTCGACATCGCCAACATCTCGCGCGTCACCCGTGGCTCGATCCCGAAGCCGCGTGCCAGCGCTTCCGAGGCTACGGCGACCGGCCACAGCACGCGCTGCCCGAGCTGGATGCGCGGGGCGCGGACACCGGCGACCTCCGATACCAGCGCGAACACGGTCTTCAGCGACATGTCCTCGCCGCCGAGGATGTAGCGCTCGCCGACGCGGCCCTTCTCGAACGCCAGCATATGGCCTTCCGCCACGTCGTCGACATGGACGAGGTTGAGGCCGGTCTCGACATAGGCCGGCATCTTGCCCGCGGCCGCATCGCGGATCATCGCCCCGGTCGGGGTCGGCTTGATGTCGCGCGGCCCGACCGGGGTCGACGGGTTGACGATCACCGCCGGCAGCCCGTGGTCGCGCACCAGCGCCAGCACCGCCTGCTCGGCCAGGTATTTGGACCGCTTGTAGACGCCGATGATGGCATGCTCGTGCACCGGCGTGGTCTCGTCGGCAACACTGCCGTCGCCGACCAGGCCGAGTGCGGCGACCGACGAGCAGTACACGATCCGCTTCACGCCGGCGACCTGCGCCGCGAGCATCAGCGAGCGGGTGCCCTCGACGTTTGCCTTCATCATCGTGGCCGGATCGGGCACCCACAGACGGTAATCCGCTGCCACGTGGAACAGCGCGCTGGTGCCCTCCAGCGCCCGGGCGAAGCTCTCCGGCTTGCCCAGGTCGCCTTCGACCAGCTCGGCGTCGAGCCCGGCGATGTTGCGACGGTCGCTACCCTTCCGGACCAGCAGGCGAAGGGTGTGGCCGCGCGCCGCCAGGGCACGCGCGACCGCGGAACCGACAAAACCGGTGGCACCGGTGACCAGGACAGGCAGGGACATGGGCGGATACGGCTCCGGGCGGCAACGCGAACTGCCGGACAGTTGCCCTGCCGGCGGTGTCCGGTCAAAGGGCTGACCGTCGCCGCATCCCTGAAAGCCTGGTTTGTCGCCACCGCGTGATGTAGCTGGCACCGGGCGGCTGGTGTAGACGCACCCTCCGGAGCAATCATGCCCGACCTTGAAAAAGGGGCAGCGCGGCTTGAAGACCGTCTCGATCCTGCTGGCGGTGCTGGGCCTGGTGCTGATCACCGGCTTCACCGGCTGGCTCGGTGCCGGAGCGGTCCTGAAGGCGGTCGTTTCGGTCGGGGCCGCCGGTTTCGCCGCTCTGGTGGTCGCCCAGTTGGCGACCGACCTGATCCTGGCGGTCGCCTGGAGCGTCGCCTGTCCGCGGATCGGTCTGGGGCGGCTGTTCCGGTCGCGACTGGTCCGCGAGGCGGCCACCACATGCCTGCCATTCTCGCAATTGGGCGGCATCCTGATCGCCATGCGCGCCACCTGCTTCCCGGCGACATCGCGCGCCAGGGCGATCAGCTGGCCGGAGGCGTCGGCTGCCAACGTGGTCGACGTGACCACCGAGGTGCTCGGGCAGATCCTGTTCGTCGTATTGGGGTTGCTGTTCCTGCTGGATCGCCGGCCCGAGAGCAGCTTTGCCGGGCCGGTGGCGATCGGCATGGTGCTGATGGCCGTGGCGATGGCGATCTTCATCTGGGCACAGCGGAGTGCGTCCGGCCTGTTCCGGCGCGGCATCGACCTGCTCGGCAACCAGGTCGCCGGGCAATGGAAGGGCGCGCTGCAGAGCGGCATCGACAGCCTGCAGGAACGGCTGAACCGGTTCTACGAGTGCCCGGGCCGCATCGCCGCTGCCTGCCTGATCCATCTGTGCGCCTGGACCGCCGGTGCCGGCTGGGTCTGGCTCGCATACCGGCTGCTGGGCGCGCCGATCGGCTTCGGCGAGGCGATGGCGATCGAGGGGGTGGCCAGCGGCGTGCTGTCGCTGTCGTTCATGGTGCCGGCGGCGCTGGGCGTGCAGGAAGTGGCCTACATCACCCTCGGCAGCCTGTTCGGGCTCGACCCGCATCTCTCGTTCGGCCTGTCGCTGCTGCGCCGTGGCCGGGATCTGGCGATCGGCCTGCCGGTCCTGCTGGCGTGGCAGGCGGCCGAGATCAGGCGCCTCCGCAAGCCGTCGAGAATCATGGTCTAGAAGCGGCTAGCGGCCCGGCTTCGCCAGGTCGCGCATCGCCACGACCAGGCTCATGTGCGGGGCCAGGATGCGCTGCGGCAGCGACGGCAGGTAGATCCGGATGATGTCGAGCTTCTTGGAGTCCGGCAGCCTGGCGAACGAGGGACGCGCCGCGGCACCCTCGTCCCCGGTCTCGTAGCTCCTGGCGATGGCCGCGATCACGTCGTCCGGAACCGACGCCAGCAGAGCCTTGTGGGCCGGTCCGAGGGTGGTATCGCGCAACGGACCGGAAAGGGTGCGGGTCTCCGCGACCTTGGGTGCCTGGTAGGGCTTCAACCGGCTCAGCGGAAACTCGAGCTCGACGCCGTTGGCCTGCACCACGTAGCCGGTGCTGCCCTGGATATCGACCAGCTCGCCATCGTGCGATCCGTTCAGGTCCGAGACATGGTCGCCGATCGAGAGAGAGGCCATTGATGAGCTCCAGACGCCAAAACTGCCGCCAGGGGCTCACGGATCCGGCCGACAGGCAACCGTCGGCCGATCGTGCCGATCGATGCGATCAGCCGATGGTGCCACCGACGCTGTAGCCGCCATCGACCGGAAGGCAGATGCCGGTGATGAAGGATGCGGCGGGGCTGGCAAGGAACAGGGTGGCGCCGACCAGGTCGGTCGTGCTGCCCCAGCGCTTGAGCGCGGCATGGCCGGCGATCGCGTCATGATGGCGCGGCTCCGACCACAGCGCCTGCGTCATGTCGGTCTTGTGGTAGCCCGGTGCGATCGCGTTCACCCTTATGCCCTCGACGCCGAACGCATGCGCCAGTGCGCGGGTCAGTCCGAGCAGCCCGGTCTTGGAGGCGCAGTAGGCCGGAACATCGGCGTCGGCCAGGAACGACAGCATCGAGGCATAGTTGATGATGCAGCCGCCGTTCCGGCCGAGTTTCCGGCGGGCGGCCGTCGCGGTGCGCATCGCCGCGTTGAGATTGACGTCGATCACGTCGAGAAAGGACGCCAGCTCGTATTCTTCCTGCGGACGCGCAATGCCGGCCGCGTTCACCAGCACATCGAGTCGGTCCAGACCGTCGATCGTGCGCCCGATCGCCGCGTCGTCGCGCACGTCCAGCTGCGCGAACCGGATGCCGTCATTGAGCGGATCGTCATGCAGGGTCTCGAGTTTGCGCGCCGAACTACCGGTCGCCAGCACGGAGGCGCCGAGCGCTTGGAAGCCGCGTGCGAGATCGAGCCCGATCCCGCTGGTCGCGCCCGATACCAGCACCTGCCGGTCGCGAAACAGGCCGGGCGAGAAACTGCCGATGACGGCGGAGAATGATGCGTTCATGAACCTGGACCCTTACCAGCAGGTGTAGCCGGCGTCGGCCACGACGATGCTGCCGGTCAGCAGGCTCGCCGCTTCGGAGGCCAGGAACAGCACGACCGAGGCGACTTCATCGGTCCGTCCGATCCGGCCCATCGGCGTCGCGTCGAGCCAGGCATGTTTCAGGGTTTCATCCTGCATGCCGTAGCGGGTCATCGGCGTGTCGATGTAGGTCGGTGCCACCGCATTCACGCGCACGCCGCGTCTCGCCCATTCGGCGGCAAGCGACTTGGTAAGCTGGTGCACCGCCGCCTTGGACGCGTTGTACGATGCCTGTTCCTGCGGACGGTTCACCACCAGGCCTGACATCGAGCCCATGTTCACGATGGCGCCACGGCCGCGCTCCAGCATGGCGCGCCCGAATGCCTGGCACGACCAGAACACCCCGTTCAGATTGATGTCGATGACCTGTCGCCACTGTTCGGGCGTGGCGACTTCGGCGGCCACGCCGCTGATCGCGATGCCGGCGCAACAGACCAGGATATCGACCGGGCCGACCTCGCGCTCGATCGCGGCGGCGGCGGCTTCGAGCGCGTCAGGATCGACGACATCGACCAGTCGCCAGGAAACCTCCGCCCCCGACGCCGACAGGCTGGCAGCGCCCGAACGGGCCGCGTCCTCGTCGCGCTCGAGCAGCACGATGCGTGCGCCGGCTTCCGAGAGGGCTTCCGCGCAGGCCAGGCCGATCCCACGGCCACCGCCGGTGATGACCGCGGTCCGGCCGGTCAGGTCGTACTTGTCCAGGTAACGTGTCGACGCCAAGACATGGTCTCCGATCTAGTTGCTGGTTTGCAGATGCGAGCCGGCGGCCGTATCCGCTGCTTCCGCTGCCTCGAGCATGGTCCAGTAGAGTTCGCTGCTGGTGTAGGCGTGGTCGAATACCGGCTGCAGGCGGGCATAGGTCTCCATCCAGCGAGGATTGGGCTGGATCTCGCCGGTGAAGCGGACCAGCTGCGACACCGCTGCCGGCAGGTCCGGATAGAGCCCGATCCCGGTTCCGGCGAGCATCGCGCAGCCGAGCACGCCACTTTCTTCCGCCGCGGTGGTCAGGATCGGGCATCCGTACAGGCTGGCCTTGATCTCGAGCCAGAGCGGCGTCTTCGCGCCGCCGCCGGCGGCGACGACACGGTCGAGCCGGTTGCCCGCCGCTTCCATGATCCGCAGGTTGCGGGCCGCCGCGAAGGCGACGCCTTCCATGACCGCGCGGTGCAGGTGCCCGGCGCCATGGCCACTGGTGAGGCCGATGAACTGCGCCCGTGAGTTCGCGCGCTCGCCGAGCCGCTCGCCGTTCAGGTAAGGCAGGAACACCAGGCTGCCGGCGCCGGCCGGTACGCCGGCCGCGAGCGAGACGATCCGGTCGTATTCGTAATGGTTTTCATGGAACGCGCGCCTGGCCCAGCGCATCGCGTCGCCGCCGGCATCCAGGATGGTGAAGGCGGACCAGTTCGGCAGTGCCCCGCGCACGTTGCTGATCACCGGATGCAGCACCGGTGCGGTCGTGCACAAGGTCAGCAATGTCGAGGTTCCGGTCACGTCCGATGCCAGCCCCGGCTCGATCACGCCCGAACCGAGCAGCGCCGCCGGATAGTCGCTGATCCCGACGACCACCGGCGTGCCCTCGTGCAACCCGGTTTCCGCCGCCGCCTGCCGCGAGATTCCGGCCAGGACGTCGTACGGTTCACGGATCGGCGGCAACAGCTTCGGATCCAGCCCCAGACGTTGCGCGAGCGCATCGCTCCAGGTTCCGTGCCGGACATCGAACAGATAGGTGCAGGAGGCTTCCGGTGCGTCGATCGCGACGGCACCGGTCAGCCTGAAATTGATCCAGTCCTTCGGGCTCAGGACCAGCGCGGTGCGTGCATACGCCTCCGGCCGGTGCGCCTTGAGCCATTGCAGCTTGAAGCCCCACCACGCGACCGAAGGCGGGTTGCCGGCGACAGGAAGCAGCGCTTCCCAGGGCTGCTCCTGCATGAACGTGTCGAGCAGCGTGCGATTGCGCTTGTCGTTCCAGAGCGGCACCGCTTCGAGTGCCGGCTGGCCGTCCGCATCCACCAGCACCGTCGCATGCATCTGCCCGCAGGCGCCGATCGCGGCGACACGCGCGGCGGCACCAGGCAGCATGTCCAGCACGCGCCGGATCACCGCGACGGCGCCGGTCCACCAGTCGGCCGGCCGCTGCTCGGACCATCCGTATTGCGGCACGATCTGCTCGTGTTCGGCCGCCGCGAACGCCAGCGTTTCCCCGGTCCCGGTCAGCAGCGCCGCACGCACGCTGCCGGTGCCGACATCGATCGCGAGCAGCAGATCCCGGGCCATCAGGCGCGGCGCGGCCAGAACGAGGATTGCAGCAGCACCGCGATCAGGATGATGAAGCCCTTGACCACCTCCTGATGATATCCCGGCACGTTCAGCAGGTTCATGATGTTGCCGATCACGCCCAGCGTCAGCACTCCGATCAGCGTGTTCAGCGCGGTGCCGCGACCGCCCATCAGGCTGGCGCCGCCGATCACCACCGCGGCGATCACATCGAGCTCCATGCCGATGCCGACCACCGGCGACCCGACACCGGACCGGGCGGTGATGACGATCCCGGCCAGTGCCGACAGCATGCCCGACACGACATAGACCGAAAAGATGCGCGGGGTGACGCGGACGCCGGACAGTCGCACCGCCTCGCTGTTGGAGCCGATCGCGACGATCAGCCGCCCATAGGCGGTCAGCCTCAGGACGAAGGCGGTTCCCACGAACACCAGCAGCATCAGGATGACCGGCATGGGAATGCCGAGCAGGCTGCCCCGGTTGAAGCCGTCGCCGAGCCAGGCGCCGTTGTCGCCCATGAAGATCGGCCGGCCCTTGGACACGATCAGCGCCGAGCCGCGGGCGATGGTCATCACCGCGAGCGTCACCACGAAGGCGGGCATCCGGCGCACGGCGACGAAATAGCCGGCGACCGCGCCCAGCGCCCCGCCGGCCGCCAGGCTGACCGGGATGGCGATCCACAGCGGCTGGGTGGTGAGCAGCGAGGCGCACAGGATGCTGCCGAGCGCTGCCACCGAGCCGACCGACAGGTCGATCCCGCCGGTCAGGATCACCAGCAGCATGCCCATCGAGATGACGCCGGTGCTGGCCACCTGCCGCAGGACGTTCTCGATGTTGCGGCTGCTGAGGAAGC
Organism: Lichenicola cladoniae; assembly: GCF_013201075.1. NCBI lineage: Bacteria > Pseudomonadati > Pseudomonadota > Alphaproteobacteria > Acetobacterales > Acetobacteraceae > Lichenicola > Lichenicola cladoniae. The sequence goes on from NZ_CP053708.1 coordinate 45,295, forward strand.
TGGTCGAGATGAAGCTCGCGATCAGCACCAGGACCACGAAAATCACGATCGTGCTGTAGTTGGCGGCGAACGACTTCGCGTCGAAACGCTGCTTCGCGTGGGCGCCGCCCGGCGCGTCGATTGTTCGTATCGTGGCCATCAGGCCTCCTCCGGAATCCGGTCCGCATGGTCCGCACCGACATGCGCCACGCTGCGCAGGGCAAGTTGCATGATCCGCGCTTCTGAAAACTCGTCGTGCGACAGGCCGCCGCTTATCCGGCCGCCACTCATCACCAGGATGCGGTCCGACGCTCCGATAACCTCGAGCAGGTCGGACGATATGATGATGACCCCCAGGCCGGCTGCCGCCATCGTCTCGATCAGCTGGTAGATCTCGGCGCGCGCGCCGACATCCACGCCGCGGGTCGGCTCATCGAGAATGATGATCTTGCAACCCGCGTCGAGCCACTTCGCCAGCACGACCTTCTGCTGGTTGCCGCCGGACAGGCTGCTCACCGGCAGATCGAGGTTGCGCGCACGGATCGTCGTGCGTCGCGCCACGTCATCGACCGCAATGCGCTCGGCGCCACGACGCAGCAGGCCGAACCGGTTGGTGAAGCGCCGCAGGGTGGTGAACGTCACGTTCTGCCGGATCGGCAACGCCAGGACGAGGCCCTGGCTCTTGCGATCCTCCGGCACCAGGCCGATCCCGGCGGCGACGCCCTGTCTTGGCGTACGGATCGTGACGGGCCGTCCGGACAGGCTGATCGTGCCGGTCTCCATCCGGTCGGCGCCGAAGATCGCGCGTGCCAGCTCGGTGCGTCCGCTGCCGATCAGCCCGGCGATCCCCAGCACTTCGCCGGCATGCAGGCTGAACGAAACGTTCTTGACTAGGCCTGAAGCAGACAGGTTCTCGACCCGCAGCAATTCATCGCCCTTGGTGCGTGCCACCTTGGGGAAAAGCTGCGACGTCTCACGCCCGACCATGAGCGAGATCAGCCGATGCTCGTCCATGCCGGCCACCGGGTAGGTGCCGACGGTACGGCCGTCCTTGAGCACGGTGATCTGGTCGGCGATCCGGAAGATCTCGTCGAGGCGGTGGGAGATATAGACGATGCTGACGCCGCGCCGCGACAGTCCCCTGACAACATCGAGCAGCCGCTCCAGTTCCGGTGGCGCCAGCACCGCGGTCGGTTCGTCCAGGATCAGGATACGGACGCGCCGCGACATCGCCTTGGCGATCTCCACCGCCTGCTGGAACGCAAGCGGCAGGTCACCGACCATGGCGCCCGGATCGATCGCGAAACCAAGCTCGTCCAGCAGGGCACGGGCGCGGACCCGCAACGACCGGATGTTCATCAGGCGCGGCAACTCGCCGAGGAAGATGTTTTCCGCAACCGTCAGGTCGGGCGCCAGGGCCAGCTCCTGGTAGATGATGCCGATACCGAGCGCTCGCGAGGCATGCGGCGAGTTGATGATCACCTTGTTGCCGCCGACGCGAATCTCGCCGGTCGTTGCCTGGTGCGCGCCGGCGAGGATCTTCATCAGCGTCGATTTTCCGGCGCCGTTCTCGCCAAGCAGCGCATGCACTTCGCCGGGCCGAACCGAGAACGACACGCCGTCGAGAGCCCTGATGCCGCCGAACACCTTGAAGATCCCGGTCATCTCGACCCCGGTGCGCTCCTGGCCATCGTTGTCGGCAGGCGTGCCGTTCGACAGCTGAGATGATCCGGTCGGCATCATGTCGGTCGGCTCAGAACAACGCGTCCGGCTTATAATACTCGGCGGCGTTCGCCTTGGTGATGGCGACGGGTGGCGTGTAGGTGATCTTCGCGATGTCGGCCGGGGCGGTCTTGTTGACGACCTGCACGGCGAGGTCGGTCGCCATCTTGCCGATGACCGCCGGATCGTTCAGGCCGGTGGCGCCATACTTGCCCTCCATGATCAGCTTGACCGCTTCCTTCTGGCCGTCTGCCGCTGCGAAGATCATGATGTTCTTGTCTGCCTTGCCGGCATCCTGGATCGCCCGCATCGCGCCCAGCGCCATGCTGTCGTTTTCCGCCAGCACCGCGTTGATGTCGGGATGCGCGGTCATCAGGTCTTCCATCGCCTTGACGCCGCCTTCCTGGGTCCAGCCACCCCAGCCCTGGCCGACCACCGTGAAGCCCGCATGCCCGACCTGGCGCAGCTGCGCCTCGATGATGCCGCCCATCACGCCGTCGCGCCGGGCCTCGCCGACCACGTTGCCCTGGTCGCCGCTGAGCAGGGCGATGTGCAGGTCCTTGTTCTTGACCTGGCCGATCAGCCAGTCGCCGATCATCCTGCCGTTCTCGGCGTTGTTGGACTGGATGGTCGTCAGCACCGGCGCCGAGGCATCGATCGAGCTGTCGACGATGATCACCGGAACATGCGCCGCCACGGCTTCCTTGGTGACGCCGACCAGGCCCTTGGCGTCCTTCGGATCCATGATCAGGATGTCGATGTTCTGCGACAGCATGTCCTCGACATCCGAGATCTGCTTGAGCATGTCGTTGTTGGCGTCGGCGGTCACGACCTGTGCGCCGAGCACCTTCGCCTCCTTCTGCACCGCCGCCTGCAAGGCTGCGTAGTAGGGCGCATTCTGGGTCAGCATCGACAGGCCGATCTTGACCGTCTTGGCCTCGGCAACCGGCGACCCGGCCGCGATGGCCACGCCTCCAGCCAGAAAGGCTGCCGCAAGAATCGTCTTCATGAACCTTGTTCTCCCCTTGAAGGCAGAGCCGGATGGTTCCGTAGCGTTGCCTTCTTATAAGGTAGCAATACAACATTAAGCGATCACGCAGGCAAGCATGAAACCCATATTTTGCGGTGCAAAAGATCATAGGAATGGTTGCATGCTGCTCTAATCGCGTAATAGAACTACCTAATCATGTTGCATCTAAGATGCGCTGGAAGGTTCATCGATGTCGGTTCCCCTGCCTACTTCCGTGCTTATCGCACCCGATGGCGAGATGACGGGGCGCACCCGGCGCTACGAAAAGCGCTACGACGATCTGCTGGGGCTGTTCGCGAACGAGGCGGCGTTCACCGAGATCGCCCGTACGCGCGGTGCCGAGATTGCCTATCGGGTGGACGAGTTTCGCCCCTCGGATCGCGCCGGCGACGTCATTTTCGGGACTAGCATGCTGTATCCGGGCAGGGTCGGTGACGAGTTCATCTTTACCCGTGGACATATCCACGCGGTCAGCGACCGGCCGGAAATCTATTTCTGCCAGTCCGGGCATGGCGTCATGCTGATGGAGCTTGCCGACGGCACGATCCGTACCGAGGAGATGACGCCGAACAGCGTGGTGTACGTGGCGCCGCACTGGATCCATCGCAGCGTCAATGTCGGGACCGAGCCGCTCGTCACGCTGTTCTGCTACCCGGCCGATGCCGGGCAGGATTACGACATCATCGCCAGCGCCGGCGGCATGCGCGACCTGATCGTCGATGACGGCTCCGGCGGGTGGACCCGAATTCCGAACCCGCGCTATCGGCCACGCGTGACCGGATCGGGAGCGGCGTAAGGTGATCGATATCGAGAACAGCCTGCTCGAGGCCACCGCTTTCGGTGTCATTCCGGTTGTGGAAGTGGACGGCGTCGCCGAAGCGGACGCGCTCGCGGAATCGCTGCTGGAGGCAGGCCTCGGGGTGGTCGAGGTGACGTTCCGCACCCACGCCGCCGCCGAGGTGATCGCGCGTATCGTCGAACGCTATCCCGACATGATCGTCGGCGCCGGAACGGTCATCGACCAGCGGGATCTGCATCGGGCCGCCGAAGCCGGAGCGCGCTTCGCGCTGGCTCCGGGACTCAGCCCGCGCATGCTAGACCTCGCGGCAGAAGCCGGCTTTGCCTATGTGCCGGGCGCGATGACGCCGTCCGACCTGCAGGCAGGGATCGAGCGCGGCATACGCACCTTCAAGTTCTTTCCCGCCATGCCGGCGGGCGGCATTCCGTTCCTGCGCGCCATTTCGGCTCCGTTCGCGCTGCACGGGCTTCGCTTCATCCCGACCGGCGGCGTGTCGGTCACCAATCTTGGCGAATGGCTGCGTGAGCCCGCGGTGGCTGCGGTCGGCGGAACCTGGATCGCCAGCCGCGCCATGATCCGGAGCGGCGACTGGGCCGGCATACGACGCAATGCCGGGGAGGCACTGCGAATGGCGCGCGAAGTGCGGGACCCCGCGGGATGACAGGCTTCGGTGCCGCGACACTGCCCACCTTGTATTTCATCGGTGTCACGACAGGACAATCGTCGATCATGACGATTTTTCCGCGCTGGGCCGAGGCGCTCGGCCTCATGCCCTGTGCCATTCGCGGAATCGACCTGCCGTTGCACGCGGAGCCGGAGGCGTATCGCGAGGTCGTCTCCTTTATCAAGAACGATCCGCTGTCGGTCGGTGCGCTGGTGACGGCGCACAAGATCGACCTGCTGCACGTAGCCGCCGACCTGTTCGACGAGCTGGACGATCATGCGAGCGCGCTGCACGAGGTGAGCTGCCTGTCCAAGCGCGAGGGCCGGTTGATCGGGCATGCGAAGGATCCGATCTCCGCCCGGCTGGCGCTCGATGCGGTTGTCCCGAAAGGACATTGGGGGCGACGCGGCGCGGCAGGCGGGGACGCGTTCCTGATCGGCGCCGGCGGCGCAGCGACCGCGATCACCTGGAACCTGATGCACCCGCCCGCAGGCGAGATGTCGCCGGGCCGGATCGTCGTGTCGGACGTGAGCGAGGCTCGTCTCGATGGCTTGCGACGCTTCCATGCCGGTCTCGGCAGCAAGGTGCGGGTCGACTACGTTCTGTCCGGTTCCACTGCCGACAATGACGGGATCCTGCGCAGCCTGTCGGACCGGTCGCTGGTGGTGAATGCGACCGGCCTGGGCAAGGACCGCCCCGGATCGCCACTTGGACAGCAGGCGCGCTTCCCGGCGGGCGGCATCGTCTGGGAGCTCAATTATCGCGGCGACCTGCTGTTCCTGGACCGGGCGGAACAGCAGGCGGCGGAGTTCGGCCTGACGATCTTCGACGGCTGGAACTACTTCCTGCACGGATGGACCCAGGTGATCGCCGAAGTCTTCGCGATCGAAATACCAACCTCGGGGCCGAAGTTCGAGGCACTGTCCGCGCTGGCCGGCGGCGCGCCCCGCCAGGCGGGAATAGGCGCGTGAACCGCATCCTGATCACGCCGCGCTCACTGACCCGCAACCCGGATCCGGCCCTCCAGGCGCTGGTGCTGAACGGCTATCGACTGGTGTTCAGCCGTGCCGGCGAAACCCCGGACGAGGCGACGCTGCTGGACCTGCTGCCGGGCTGCGTCGGCTGGCTGGCCGGGGTGGAACCGGTCAGCCCCCTGGTCCTGGAATCGGCACACGACCTGCGGGTGATCAGCCGTAACGGGAGCGGCTCCGACAACCTGCCGCTCGAGGTGGCGGAGCGCCTCGGCATCCAGGTGCTGCGGGCTGCCGGCGCCAACGCACGCGGCGTCGCCGAGCTGGCGATCGGGCTGATGCTGGCTTCGCTGCGGCATGTTCCCGAGCAGAGTGCCGCCCTCAAGGCCGGAAACTGGCAGCGGCGGCCGGGACTGGAGATCGAGGGCCGCACACTCGGCCTGATCGGCTGCGGTGCGGTCGGCCGGCTGGTCGCACGGTTCGCGCTGGCGCTCGATGCTCGGGTACGGGTGTTCGATCCCTATCCGGATGCAGGCTTCATGCCCGAGGGCGACTTTGCCTGGGCACCGCTGGAGCAGGTGCTCGAGGAGGCGGACCTGCTGTCGCTGCATTGTCCGATGCCCCTGAACGGGCTTGCGCTGCTCGACCGGCCGGTCATCGGCCGCATGCGCCAGGGCTGCCATGTGGTGAATACCGCCAGGGCGGCACTGGTCGACGAGGAGGCGATGCTGCAGGCACTCGAGAGCGGGCACGTGCGCGTCTATGCGACCGACGTGTTCGCGGTCGAGCCGCCGGCGCCATCGCGCCTGCTGGCCCATTCCAGGGTGATCGCCACGCCGCATATCGGCGGCCTGACTGCCGAGAGCATCCGTCGTGCCACGGTCGGCGCGGTCGAGAACCTGCAGGCGGCGCTGCGAAACCAGCCGGCGCGGCGATGACCGTCACCCGGCTTCTGCTGCCGGATCGTCTTGCGGACTGGCTGGCCGGGCCGATCGACGGCTTGGCACTGGCCTGGCTCGGGCAGGCCGGGTTCGTGCTGCGGCTCGGCACGACGGTCGTGCTGGTCGACCCGTATCTGTCCGACCATCTCGCAATAAAGTATTCCGGCACCCGGTTTCCGCATGCGCGCATGATGCCGGCGCCGATCGCCCCGGACGGGTTTCCGCGCGTCGATCTGGTCGTGTGCACCCACCGTCACAGCGACCACATGGATCCCGGCACGCTGCCGGTGTTGGCGACCAGCCATCCCGAGTGCCGGTTCGTGGTGCCGGCATCGGAGCAGGCACATGCGGAACGGCTTGGCCTGCCGCCATCGCGGACGATCCTGGCTGAAGCCGGACAGAGTCTGCGGCCGCTGCCCGGGATCGACCTGACCTTGCATCCGGTGCCGGCGGCGCATGAGCAGCTGGAGCGGGACGAGCAGGGCCGGTATCGTTTCCTCGGCTACTGCATCGAGGCGGACCGCCGGCGCCTCTATCACAGCGGCGACTGCATTCCCTACGAGGGGCTCGTGGAGACGTTGCGTACCCTCGCGCCCGACCTGGCGCTGCTGCCGGTGAACGGACGCGATGCGGAGCGTGCAGCGGCCGGCGTGCCGGGCAATTTCACGCTCGACGAGGCAGTGGCTCTCTGCGGCCATGCGAACATCTCGACGTTGATCCCACATCATTTCGGGATGTTCGCCTTCAATACCGCCGATCCGGAATCGATCGATGCCATGGCCGTGCGTCAGGCCGAGCTTGGGCTGCAGCCTGGACTTCTGCGGCCCGACGCGCGACATGCCTTCCTGCTCGGCCGGGAAAAGCCCGAAATCCGTCCGGTGCAGCAGCAGGAGCACGATGTCGATCGGGGATGACAGGGCTGCGGGCAGTTCGGACCGGACCGCGTCGTCCGGCCGGAACGTGCTCGAACTGATACTGGTCCGGCTGCCGGATCTTCGGAAATCCGATCGCCGGGTCGCCGAGCATGTCCTGTCCGATCCGCAGGCGGCTCTCGTCGCGACCGTTGCCGAGACCGCCCGCAAGGCCGGGGTCAGCGAGCCGACGGTGATGCGCTTCTGTGCGGCGCTGGGTTTCGACGGGTTCCAGGATTTCAAGCTCAAGCTGGCGCACAGCGTGGCGCTTGGCGTGCCGGCCACGCAATCTGTGCTGGACAGCACCGACACGCCGCAGAAGCTGACCGACAAGGTGTTCGACTACACCATGACCAGCCTGGACTGGGCCCGCAGCCAGCTCGATCACGAGGCGGTGGCGCAAGCGATCGAGATCCTGACTGCGGCAAAACGGATCGAGTTCTTCGGTTTCGGCGCATCCTGGATCGTGGCTGCGGACGCGCAGCAGAAATTCCCGCTGTTCGGCGTGCCGTGTGCCGTGCACTCGGACTCGCACCAACAATTCATCGCGGCGTCGATGATGCGGCCGGGCGATGTCGCGGTAGCCATCTCCAATACCGGCCAGACCACCAGCCTGCTCGACGTCATCCGCGTCGCACGCGACGTGGGAGCGACGGTGATCGGCATCTCCGGGCGGACCGGCGGCCGGATGAACCGGCTTTGCAACCTGTTGCTGGTGATCGAGACACTCGAGAACACCGACGTCTACACCCCGACCATTTCCCGGCTGGCCGCACTCGTCCTTGTCGACATCCTGGCCGTGGGTGTCGCCATGCGACGGGGTGGCGAGCATCAGCAGCGTATCGCCGGCATGAAGAAACGGCTCAGCGCGATGCGATCGCGCGGGTTCGCGTTGGACGATGACGATGATTAGGCCGGGATGAAGCGGGCTTGAGTGAACTATAGCTGAGCTGGCTCGACGGCTGGAGGCGCAGCGCATGGGCTGCATTAGTCTGAGCCATCGATCCCCGGCAAACTAGCGCGAGAGACGTTTGCAGCCACGTTCATGCTGGCGGTTGCAGCAGCCTTAGAGCTTGAAGGAGTGCACTTGGAGGTATGGTGACGGGTGCTGCTTTGAGTGCGGTATGCAGGTCCAGGCCTTGCTGGCAGTACGCATAAGTTCAGACCGATCATCAGGCACTGTTTAATGGTGCCCACGAGCTCGCTTCCGGAGTTGCTATCGACGCCGAGCCAGAACGGCGCCACCTGCAAGCCCGAGCGCCATTGCTGCATAGACGGCGGCCATGCCTCGCTCGGAAAGTACGAACTCCCATCCGGGCGTGAAACGCTTCGGCGTCGCGATGTAGTCGGCCGCCGCCGCAACGATCGACATGACCATTGCGTCCTGAACCGCGGGCAGGACCGCGACGGGACGCCGATGCATGATCCAGCGCTCGAACAGGACCGCCCAGAACAAGGTTGCCGCGGTGTGGGTCGCAAACCCGACCCCGGTATGGACGAGATCCGCTCGTTTGACCGACGCGGCCCGTTCGCCGTTCAGCCAGTGGCTCGTCGCGTTGACCGGCTGAAGGGCACCTTTGCCCTCAAGCCGCGCCACCACAGCAAGCGCGATGCTCGAAGTGGCACTTGCCAGCGTGCCTGACACGAAAGCACGTCGCAGTATCCCAGGCCAGTTGGACATCGTCTTCTCCGTAAGCAAGGATTTAGCGAACGGTGCGGCAGGGTGCCTGTTCCCCGACAGAGCGCCTGAACCCCTGAACGCTGGAGTGGATCGCCGCTTTCCGCTATTCCCCGGCCTGATCCGGAGCGCAGCCCATGACCCAACCGCTCTTCGAGCGCCTCACCGTGATCGGGCTCGGGCTGATCGGCAGCTCGCTCGCCCGGCGTGCGATGCAGGACGGCAGCATCGCCCGCGAGGTGGTGGCCTACGATGCCAGCCCGACGGTCCGCACGCGCGTCGCGGAGCTCGGCATCGTTCATCGCGTGGCCGATACCGGGCAGGAAGCGGTGCAGGACGCCGATTGCGTCGTGCTGTGCGTGCCGGTCGGCGCGATGGCTCCTTCCGCGGCTGCCATCATTCCATACATGCGGACCGGCGCGATCCTGACCGATGTGGGCTCGACCAAGCAGTCGGTCATTCGCGAGATCCAGCCTTTCTTGCGGCCGGACCTGCATTTCGTGCCGGCGCATCCGATCGCCGGGACGGAATATTCTGGACCGGATGCCGGGTTCTCGACCTTGTTCGAGGGCCGCTGGACCCTGATCACCCCGATCGAGGGCGGTGATCCTGAACCGGTCGCGAAGGTCGCGGCGCTATGGCAGCTTTGCGGGGCGATGACCCGGGAGATGGATGCGGCGCATCATGATCGCGCGCTGGCGATCGTCAGCCATCTGCCGCATCTGCTGGCCTTCACGATCTGTGGTACCGCCGACGATCTGGAGGGCGAGAGCCGGAACGAAGTGCTGCAGTTCGCCGCCTCCGGCTTCCGTGACTTCACCCGGATCGCGGCGTCCGATCCGACCATGTGGCGCGACGTGTTCCTCAACAACCGGGAGGCGCTGCTCGAGATGCTGGCGCGCTTCACCGAGGATGCTCAGGCAATGGCGCGCGCGATCCGCTGGGGCGACGAGGAGTTCATCGTCGATCGGATCGAGCGCGGCCGGCGTATTCGACGCAGCCTCATCGAGATCAAACAGGCCTGATCAGAACGCGATGAACATCCAGGCGAGAATGGAGAACGGCACCAGCGCCATGCCGAAGCGCATCGCGGCGTCGGCGCCCTGGACCAGATGCGTGCTCGGGATCGGGTTCGATGCGCGGGCGGACGGAGCCGTCCAGTGGATCGAGCGGGCTGGCTGCGCGGCGCGGAAGCTGTAGGAAGCCGAACGGCCTGCAGTCGCTGTCATGGTTGCCATGGTGTGTTCCCTTCTGGTGCCGGCCTTGATCGGCCTGAACCAGCTATTGCAGGGGGTGTGCCACACCTCGAAAACCTTTAACTCGTTGATATATATCGGATTACCCAGAGCTGATCAACAATGGTAAATCAGAAGCCGGCAATTCTCCGCGAACAATGCTGATCCTTGAAAGAAAGTGGTGTAATTGCCCGATTTAATTTATCTCTGGCCGGACAGCACTTCGATCTGATCCCACACCATGGCGATTTTCGGCAGGCTCCGGCCGCCGACTTGCGTTGTCGAGCGCATGGCAGCGCGGCCGCCCAGGTGCTCGTAGAACCAGCGGCTCGGGTTATCCGCCAGCACCCAGAGGAACATCGACCGGCAGGAGAGCCCGGCGAGATGGCGGGCCGCCGCAAGCAGGAGCGAGCGGCCGATCCCCTGATCGCGCCAGTCATCGAGAACGTAGAGGGTTTCCACCTCGCCGTCGGCCAGACCGACGTTGCCGGCCCCGGTCGGCGATGCCGAGCTGAATCCGACGATGCTTGGTTCTCCCCTGGCGGACGCCCCCAGTACGCGGGCGACCAGCACCCCCGGATCACGATGGATCATGCGCTGGTAATGAAAACCGAGGCTCTGGGCAGAAAGCCCGGTCAGGGTGTGATCCGGCAGCACCCCGGGATACGCCGTGCGCCAGACCGCCACATGCACCGCGGCGATCCCGGCCGCTTCGTCGAGCCGTGCGTGCCCGATCGTCACGTCGGGCAGGTTCTGGTCATCGGTATTCACTGCAAGGACATGGGATGCGGCTTGGAGCCTTGCCAGGGCATTTCCTTGCATCCGAAACACCGGCGTGATTGCCTGAGACCATACGCGGAACAGGAGAATCCTATGCAGTGGAAAACCCCGACGATCGTCGAAATCGTCCTCGGCGCGGAAATCAACAGCTACGTCTGCGGCGAGGCCGACTGAACTGGTGCCGCCTGCCAGACAGGCGGCGCCAGCTCTCCCAGTGCCGGCCGTCTCATGATCGAGGCGATTGTGCTGGGTGCCGGAGCCGGCGGTGGCTTCCCGCAATGGAACTCCAATGCGCCTGGCTGCGTCCGGGCACGCGCCCGTGACCCGGCCGCCGCCGCCTGCACACAGGCTTCGATCGCGATCACCGCCGATCGCCTGCGCTGGTTCATACTCAATGCGTCGCCCGACCTGCGCATCCAGATCGAGCGCACGCCGGCACTTCATCCAGTCGGCGGACTGCGCTCGACCCCGATCGCCGGCGTCATCCTGACCGGCGGCGAGGTCGATACCATCACCGGCCTGCTGTGCCTGCGCGAGGGCCAGCCGTTCCGGTTGCTGGCAACGGCCGAGGTGCTGTCCCGCCTCGACCAGAATCCGATTTTCGAGGTGTTATCGCGCGCCCTGGTGCCGCGGATCGCGCTGACGCCCGGCCATAAGCTCATGCTGATGGCGCCGCAGGATGGGCGATCGGGTCTCTGGGTGACCGGCTTTCCGGTGCCGGGCAAGGTGCCGCTCTATGCCGAGGCCGGGTCCGCGCGTCCGGCTGATGCATTGGTGGACGGAGAGACCTTCGGGCTCGAGATCAGCGACGGGGTGCGCCGGCTGGTATTCGTGCCGGGTTGCGCGGTGATGACGCCGGACCTCCGCTTGCGTCTCGACGGCGCCGACTGCGTGTTCTTCGACGCGACGCTGTGGCAGGACGACGAGATGATCCAGGCCGGGCTCGGGGTGAAAACCGGACGGCGCATGGGCCATATGTCCATCAGCGGAGCTGGCGGCGTGTTCGACAGTTTCCGCGGCCTGGCGATCGAGCGGAAGATCCTGATCCATATGAACAACTCGAATCCGGTGCTGCTGTCCGACTCTGCTGAGCGCCGGTCCGCCCACGACCACGGTTGGGATGTGGCGCATGACGGCATGGTCGTCAGTCTGTGACTCCCGCGATGTCGCCGGACCAGCTCGAGGCGGCACTTCGACAGATCGGCGCCGAGCGCTACCACAACCTGCATCCGTTCCACCGCGCCCTGCATGACGGACGGCTCGACCGGATCCAGGTTCAGGCCTGGGCGCTGAACCGCTACTATTACCAGAGTCGAATCCCGGCGAAGGACGCCACCCTGCTGGCGCGGCTGCCGACCCCGGAGCTGCGCCGCGAATGGCGGTTGCGGCTGATCGACCACGATGGCGATGCGCCGGGAACCGGTGGCGTAACCCGCTGGCTGGCGCTGACCGACGGGCTCGGCCTCGACCGCGACCTGGTGGTGTCGCTGGATGCGCTGTTGCCGGCGACACGTTTCGCGGTTGATGCCTACGTGTCGTTCGTGCGCGAGCGGTCGATCCTGGAAGCCATTGCCTCGTCGCTGACCGAGCTGTTCTCGTCCAGCATCATCAGCGAGCGCGTGGCCGGCATGTTGCGCCACTATGACTTCGTGAGCCCCGAGACCCTGTCCTATTTCACCCCGCGCCTGCTCCAGGCACCGCGGGATTCGGATTTCGCCCTGGCCTATGTCCGCGAGCATGCCCGCACGTCCGAGCAGCAGGCGGCGGTGCTGGACGCGTTGAGGTTCAAGTGCTCGGTGCTGTGGTCGATGCTGGATGCGCTCGAACATGCCTACGTCACGCCCGGCCATGTTCCCCCCGGCGCATTCCGGCCGACGTGAAGCGATGAACGAGACCAGCATCCCGGTGTTCGTGCGCGGCACGCGCTTCCAGCAGGACAAGGTGCGTGACCAGTGGGTGGTACTGGCGCCGGAGAAGGCTTTCCTGCCCGACCCGATCGCCGTCGAGATCCTGAAGCTGGTGGATGGCAGCCGCAGCATCGGCGACATCATCGACACGCTGACGGCACGGTTCGAGGCACCGCGCGCGACCATCGCCACCGACGTGATCGACCTGGCGATCGATCTGGCGCGCCGGCGGTTGCTGAAGGCATGAACGCGTTCGCTGGCACGCCGCCGGCGCCTATGAGCCTGCTGGCGGAGCTCACCCATCGCTGCCCGCTGCAGTGCCCGTACTGTTCCAATCCGGTGGCACTCGATCGACGCGAGACCGAGCTGGAGACGTCGGAGTGGCTGCGCGTCCTGGATGAGGCAGCGGCGCTCGGGGTGCTGCAGGTGCATTTCTCCGGCGGCGAGCCGATGGCGCGCGCCGACCTTGCCGAGCTGGTGAGGCATGCCGCGGGGCTCGGGCTCTACACGAACCTGATCACTTCCGGCGTCATGATGGATGCGGTCTCGCTGGCGGCGCTGGTGGCGGCAGGCCTAGACCACGTGCAGCTCTCGTTCCAGGATGTCGATCCGGCCGGTGCGGAGCGTATCGGCGGATTGCGCGGCGGCCAGGCGCGCAAGCTCGAGGCAGCCCGGCTGATGGCGGCGGACGGGATACCGCTCACCATCAATTTCGTCATCCACCGGCAGAACTGTGACCGGGTGACGGACATGATCGCGCTTGCCCACAAGCTCGGAGCCGCCCGGGTGGAGATCGCGCATGTGCAGTATCATGGCTGGGCGCAGGTCAATCGCGACGCATTGCTGCCGAATCGCGACCAGCTCGATGCCGCGACGCTGGCGGTGCAGCAGGCCCGGACGCTGTATGGCGATGCGCTGGCGATCGACTACGTGACCCCCGATTATCATGGCACGCGGCCGAAGCCCTGCATGGGCGGATGGGGGCAGCGCTTCCTCAACGTCACGCCGGCCGGAGAGGTGCTGCCGTGCCATGCGGCGCAGAGCATTCCCGGCATGGTGTTCCCGTCGGTCCGGCACGCAGGCCTGCGGGCGATCTGGGAGAGCGCGCCCGCCTTCCAGCGCTTCAGGGGCACAGACTGGATGTCTGAAACCTGCCGGTCCTGCGCCCTGAAGGAGGTTGATTGGGGCGGCTGCCGCTGCCAGGCCATGGCCCTGACCGGCGATCCATCGGCGACCGATCCGGTGTGCAGCCGGTCACCTGCACGCGAGGTGGTCGATCGTATCCTGGCCGGTGTCCCGGATCAGGCGCCCGAACTCGCGTATCGACGGTTCCTCAGCTGAGAAGCCGGTACCTGGCACGCGCAGGGTAGCGTATCGGCTCGCCGCCCCGGCAGCCTCATCGACCATTGCTCAGATAATGCTGATCCAGTGCCGGTCCTCGTCCGTCAACCGCAGCTCCTCCTCGATTTCCGCATCGAGCCGGAAGATCAGCAGGGCGAACAACCCACCCAGCATCGCGACACCGCCGGTGATTGCGGCAACCATCCAGAACGACATCGTGCTTCCTCCGGTACAGAAGCGCCAAGGTAGGGGGAGATGTCCGGAACCGCTCGATCCATCGAGGCTCGTTGTGTTGCGAAGTGCCGCAACGACGTTACCGATCGATAGATCCGGCGATCAGGGGCCTCAGTAGCCAGCCGGGCCACCGAGCGAGGCAGCGCCGCCTGTCGAGCCTGAGAACCCGTTGATGCCGCCGGCTGGTGCGTTATCGCGGAAACCGGGCTCGTTGCCCTGCCCGCCGTCGCCATGCCGGCCACCATTGCCACGCAAGGCCTGATCGGATGATGCCGGAGCCGAACCACGGCTGGCGGGGGCCAGATCGAACGGGCTGCTCGGATGCGGCGGCGCCGGGGAGCAGGCCGCGACGAACCCGAGCGTGCAGAGCCCGAACAGGCTGCGGGCAATCGTTTTCGAGCTCATAGTTCGACTCCAGGACGCTGCGCCGGCCGCTTATTTCCAGCACTTGTGCTGCAGGTAGATAGCCGGATCAATGCCACCGATCAGCAGCGCATTCGGGCCGAACGTGTCGCCGCTCAAATCATCCCGGACGCCATTCACGCTGAAGGTGGCGCCGGGACGTCCGGTAAAGACCTGATCGGCGATTCGGGCGAAGTCGTCGCAGGCAGCGACCACGCCATCGGGCTTCACACCGAGGACCGCAGGCTTGACCGCTGCTATGGGTGACCCTGTCCGCGCCACCAGGGCGAGTGTGAACAGACCCGTTTGAAACCAGCTCATATATTCCTCTGCGCGATCCAGGTCGCGCGATGCGGCATAGCGAATGGTGCCTCCGCTGGAGGCCGTCATGAGCAGTCAACGATCGGGCTGTGGCACCAATTTGCAGTTTTGGACACGAAATGTATCTCGTGCCGAAAGCCGGTATCCGCTCGCCCCATCATACGCCGCTGCCGGCCCAAAGGGGTTAATAATCGTTCAGCTGATCTCCGGAGCAACCTGCCCGGCGTGCCGTCGTTCATGCTGGGCAACGCCGCGGCGAGCTCCAATGCCGGGCTTGAACGAGACGTCGAGGCGTATTCCGGATCGGGCTGTAGCCGAAACCTAAATCGGCTAACATCGAGATGGGATTGAACCATAGGAGAGCCGGATGAACAGGATAATGATCGCAGTCTTATTGCTGGGATCTACGCTGGCGATGTCGGGGTGCGACGTCACGGGTCACGCGAAGCCGATGGGCGCCAGTGCCGCTCAACCGGGGGTCCAACTCGGCTCGCCGGGTAACGGCGCTCCCTGACCCCGTTGCAGGTCGTCTGTCGTATCAGATGAGACAAGGCGGGTCGGCGTTGCTGCGGAGGTTCGTCCAGGCTGGGATCCTCCTCCGTCGCAGGCTGCCTGGGTGGTCCGGCTCGTGCGGGCGGCCGTCTCCGCGTCTTTGATCATCCATCGATGCCGCATCGTCCGACCATTGAATCGGACGGTTGGCAACTCTTCATCCTTCGTTCAATCTCTGCAGTAGCATCAGCGCTTCGTAGATAAGTGGCGACTGGTTCGCGTGTCGGCGCACTCCTGACGTCGCCAGAGTCTATCTGAGCGCGATGCATGAAGCGTCCGCAGAACCGGCGCCTGGAACCTCAATCGTGAAGGCAATGAACGACGAGGTAATTGATCTTGTCTGCTACAGCAATAAAATCGGTCGGGCGCAGGGCAAGCGCACCCTCGAACGGATAATCGAGAAGCCGCGCAATCACCAGAATGCTGACAATGCTTCCGACGAAGCAGGCCGACAGGGCTATGGACATACCCTTGTGCTCGATCGCCGAAAACGCGACGAACAGGCTCAGGATGCAGGTAATTCCGATGAGAACATCCCACAAGGGAACTGGAATACCGTTCGTTGCCTGAAAGATACGTGTTTCCCGTTCCTCGTGAGCCTTGGACAGAAGCGACAGCATCTCGCTTTTCTTGCCGTCGTCCTGGGCGGAGCCGAGCGTCAGGTTCGCAGCTTCCGTGACCAGTGCCGTCAAGCGATCGTCGGTCGTATGGCTCTCCCTGCGCTGCTCGGCCATGACAGGCCATTCATGATCTATGACCGACTTCAGATAGGAGCGCTCGGATTCCAGGATTGTCCTGGCCTGCTCGTGCGGCAGCGTCGCGGCGATCATGGCGGCCCCGTGCATGGCACCGACTTCGAGGTCGATCGCCTGGGCCGCCGCATTGTATTCGTCCCATGCCTCGCTGAACACGAAAGCGAGCAGCACCGCGAACACGACGCCGAGCTGCAGGAAAACGACGGAACCGACATCGTGATGACGGCGGCGAAAAGCGGCAGGAACGTGGCGCTGGATTAGAACAGTGATGATCACGCTCAGGATGGTGGCGACCATGATGACGGCAACGGAAGACGTGTAGCTCATCGATGACCGATCATCCTGGGTGCGATCCGAGGCTATAGTTGAACGTTCGACATCGTTAAGGATTGTCTTGTCGGCAGTCTATCAAGCGAACCGACGAATGGGATCCGGAAAGGCAATATCTTTCTTCAGACTGCCGGTATATTGGCCAAAGCGTGAAACATCTAGACGATATTAGACTTTGTATCGAGTAAATAACGATAGAGGTCAAAAGGAGACTATCGCCGGGCAGTGCTCTTCGCGCATTGATGCCTCCGTTTAACGGATCAGAGATCGATGACGAATATGGCCGGCCTTTCCCCTCAGTCGCAGAGGCTGCACGGCCTCGACGCGATGCGGCTGCTGCTGATGCTGCTCGGGATCCCCTACCATGCCGCGCTGATCTACAACGTCGATCCGGGTTGGATCATCCACTCCAGAGATACGTCGTCGCTGCTGACCAACGTGTCGATCGTGCTGCACAGCTTCCGGCTCGGGGCCTTCTTCATTCTCGCCGGCTTCTTCGCGTCGATCGTCGAGGTCCGGCAGGGTTCCGGCGTCTGGCTCAAGGCAAAGATGATCCAACTGGGTGTTCCGCTGCTGGCCTGTGCGTTGCTCTTGACGCCGCCGCAAATCTTCATCGCCGCGCTGGCTACCCAGAATCAACCGATGCAGCACCTGCGCGAGGCGCTGGATGCGGTCCTGGTGGTGGCATCGCACCCGAGCAAGCTATGGGTGCTGCATCTGTGGTTCCTGATCGATCTGCTGCTGATCTGCGCGGCGTTCGGCTTGTGTGCCCGGGCGGTGGCCTCACGGCCGGTGGCACGCTGGCTGGACTCGGCGGAGCGTTTCGCCGTCCGCCACCCGTCAGCAACGCTGGCAGCACTCCTGTGCGTGTTCCTGGCCATGACGCTCGGCATCCAGCTGTTCCACATGGCGCTGCACGTCCATGAGGTCAGCTTGTTGTCCGGGCTGATCCAGGTCCAGTCCACGCTCTACTACGGTGCTTTCTTCTTGCTCGGCGTCGCCCTGCAGCGCCGGCGGGGTTTGCTGAACTGGTTCCAGAGCTTCAGCGCGGCCAACCTGGTGGTTGCGATCGTCGCGCCGGTGCTGTGCGTCATGGCGGCGCGTAGTGCGTCGCATCTTGCGCAGACCAGCCTGATGTTCTTTCAGTCGATCAGCGCAATCTGCATTGCCCGGGTGCTGTTCTGGGCTGCCATGCGGTTCATGCAGCAGCCGAACCGTGGCATCAAGCGCGGCGCGGATGCCGCCTTCACCGTCTACCTGATCCATCACCCCATCGTCGCGGCACTTGGATTTCTCTGCCTGTGGATGCAGTTCCCTCCCTTGCTGGCGTGGAGCGGTATCGTCGTTCTCACGACCATCCTGTCGCTCGGTTTCCACGACCTCGTGGTGACGCGCAGCAAAATCCTCGGCTTTCTGCTCAATGGCAGGTGGGCGGGGCGTGGCCTCGGTGCAGCTGTCGGTCGGGTCGTCGCCGTGGGGTAAACCCGGACAAACTCCGGGCCGGCAATTCGCGGCTTGAAACCCGGCGACGATCTAGATGGGTGATGCCGGTCTGCGGCCGATGCGATCGGACCGGTCCATTGGTTGGCTTGCGAGTTTTGCGAGCAGGGTTTCGGCCCTGCGCTGGCTGAGGACTTTCCCGTTGGCGTCGTTGTCGCGGAGCCAGCCTTCGATGCGTGCGAGCGGGCTGCGCTTGGTCCAGGGCCGGCGCAGCAGTTCGGCCGTCAGCTGCGGCTGGTCGATGGGGACGTCGATGCGGGTGCGGTTGCGTTCCAGCCAGTCGGCCTCGAAGCGGAGCGCCTGCGGGAACAGGGCGACCACCTGGTCCTCGTCGGTCGGGGTGGCGACGATCCTGGGGGTGCCGCCCAGGGCCGCGACCAGTGCTGCAGCAAGGTCGCGTCCGCGGCGGGCCAGGTGGCCGAGCTGGGTGGCGCGCGGGTTCATCTCGATCAGGTAGTAGAGCCCGGTCGCGGTCTCGATCATGAAGTCGAGGCCGAACAGGCCCGAGGCGCCGACCCGGCGGGCGACGATGGCGGCGGCGGCCTCCATCTCGGGGCAGTCCACCATCCTGACCACGGTGGCGGCGCCGATGCCGTTCTGCGCCCTGAGCACGTCGACGCTGAGTGTGTCCAGCAGGTGTCCGTCCCGGCAGGCGGCCATGATGTTGGCCTGCCTTCCCTCGATGAAGGCCTGCACGGTGACGGTGCGGCGCTCGCGGCGCAGGCACTGCACGAACGGGAACGGGTCGCCGTCGAACAGCAGGATGCGCACGGCGCGGCGCAGGGTCAGCGGCTGCGACATGGCGAGGAAGGCGGCCTCGGCGTCGGCCAGGGTATGCACGACGCTGACCCCGGAGCCGCCCCAGCTGCCCTCGGTCTTGATCACGCAGCGGCCCGGGCGTGCGGCGAACCAGGCGCGCAGGTCGTCCACGCCAGCGATCGAGCGTCCGGCGGGCACGCGGACGCCGTCGGCCTGCACGGCCTGCAGCAGGCGGTCGCGGGTGCCGCTCAGCGAGAAGCCGGCGGGCGCGCCGAGCGAGCGCTCGATCAGCGCGCGCAACGCGATGCTGTCGGGATCGTGGGCGGTGGCGGAGGCGTGCAGCGCATGCAGGTGCGCGACGACGCGATCGTCGGTGGGGACGATGAGATCAGGGGTTTCCTGGCGGATGGCACGTGCCAGCGTGTCGAGCGGGGCGAGGGCGGAATAAGCGTGGACGGCGCGCAGGCTGCGCAGCACCCGCATCGGGTGACCGTGCGGACAGATCGCCGACACCAGGGCACCGTGGCCATGGAACGCCACCGCCAGGCGCGCCGCCGACGGCCACCACGTGGTCGTCGCGATAAGGACCCTGAGCTGGTTCATGGGTGCTGGGTAAGCCTCGGCAACAGTCGGCATCTGAAGTTTCAAGACAAAGGGTCAGCACAAACAAGTGAGTGTTAATCATTAAGTCGTTAAAAAAAGAATTGATGCAGAACATTAGTATTCGACGATGATTTAGATATAATCCAACCCAGTTTACTCGTTCCGACATTGAGAGACCATGCCATGGAGCGCAAGACCGACATCGCCATCATTGGTGCGGGGCCCTACGGATTATCGATTGCGGCCCACCTCAAGGCGAAGGGGGTGGATTTCCGGATCTTCGGAACATCGATGGGTGTGTGGCGTGACAACATGCCGCACGGCATGTTCCTCAAGTCCGAGGGGTTCGCCTCCGACCTGTTCGACCCGAAGGGCGAACTGACGCTCGAGAAATACTGCAAGGCGCACGGATATCCCTACGCCCATATCGGCGTGCCGGTGTCTCGTGAGCTGTTCTGCGAGTATGGCTTGGCGTTCCAGCAGCGGTTCGCGCCCGACCTGGATGCACGCCACGTGATCGAGGTGCAGCCGGCCGAGGGCGGCTTTGTGCTTCGTCTCGAGAATGGCGAGACGGTGCAGGCCGGCCGCGTGATCGTGGCGGTCGGCATCAGCCACTATGCCTATGTCCCGCCCGAGCTTGCCAAGCTTCCGGCCAACGTCATGCGCCACAGCTCGCAGCAGCAGGCGCTTGCCAACTATGCCGGGCAGACGGTGGCGGTGATCGGTGCGGGATCGTCCGCGGTCGACATGGCTGGGCTTCTGCACCAGGCCGGCGCCAGCACGAAACTGCTGACGCGGCGTGCCAAGATCTGGTTCCACCATCCGCCGGTGAAGCTGGGCGGGCTCAAGCGCGTGACCTCGAAGATCACCCGCCCGCGCTCGGGCCTCGGCTTTGGCTGGCGCTCGCGGCTGGCCTGCGACATGCCGATCATCTTCCACCACATGCCGTCGCGGTTCAGGATCCGCGTCACGCGCGGCCATCTGGGGCCATCCGCGAGCTGGATGACCCGCCGGCTGGTGGAGGACAAGGTCGATGTCCGGCTCGAGATGACGCTGCAGGACGCCACGGTCCGCGACGGCCGGCCGGTGCTGACGTTCGGCAAGACCGATGGCCAGGTCGAGGAAGTGGTGGTGGATCACGTCGTCGCCGGCACCGGCTACAAGGTCGATGTCGAGCGCCTGGGCTTTCTCGATGACAGCATCCGGGCCCGCATCACGCAGGAACAGAAGACGCCGGTGCTGACGCGGAACTTCGAGTCGTCCTACCCCGGTCTGTATTTCGTCGGCGTGTCAGCGGCGAACAGCTTCGGGCCGCTGCTGCGCTTTGCCTGGGGCGCACGCTTCACCGCACGCCGCCTCGCCGCTCACCTCGCGTAGGATACAGAGCTACTCGATTCTACATCGGGCTTGTGCTCGCCCCTGAATCACGGAGTGCGTCATCTGGAGAAGTGAACTGATCCAGATGACGCAGACCCGGACATAATTCGTCCATAATCGTCTGGCCTAGTAATCTAATAAGGCTACGGGACAACACGTGTGATCCGCACGGGACGTAAGTATTACGTCGGAAGACTTGCTTTCGGCTGGTGAGCCGATCGAACACTGGTGAATTTACAGTCGTTTCAATGTCTGCGCGAGCCAAGGGTGGACGGTGATGTCATATTTGTCGGTTATCACCTAACGAAGTGGTCAGCAGCTACAGCAGCTACAGCAGGTAGTCTAGGATGTGAATCCACCCTTTTGAGACGAACGCCAACGAGGGATCGAGATCACTGCGCCGCAGGATGACACTGCGTTTCGCCAGCGACGACCCGATATGGTGGTGGAATTACCAGACGCTTCCATTGGTTGGCTTGCGAGTTTTGCGAGCAGGGTTTCGGCCCTGCGCTGGCTGAGGACTTTCCCGTTGGCGTCGTTGTCGCGGAGCCAGCCTTCGATGCGTGCGAGCGGGCTGCGCTTGGTCCAGGGCCGGCGCAGCAGTTCGGCCGTCAGCTGCGGCTGGTCGATGGGGACGTCGATGCGGGTGCGGTTGCGTTCCAGCCAGTCGGCCTCGAAGCGGAGCGCCTGCGGGAACAGGGCGACCACCTGGTCCTCGTCGGTCGGG
This sequence comes from Lichenicola cladoniae, assembly GCF_013201075.1. NCBI lineage: Bacteria > Pseudomonadati > Pseudomonadota > Alphaproteobacteria > Acetobacterales > Acetobacteraceae > Lichenicola > Lichenicola cladoniae. Next base: position 66,813 of record NZ_CP053708.1, read on the forward strand.
GTGGCGACGATCCTGGGGGTGCCGCCCAGGGCCGCGACCAGTGCTGCAGCAAGGTCGCGTCCGCGGCGGGCCAGGTGGCCGAGCTGGGTGGCGCGCGGGTTCATCTCGATCAGGTAGTAGAGCCCGGTCGCGGTCTCGATCATGAAGTCGAGGCCGAACAGGCCCGAGGCGCCGACCCGGCGGGCGACGATGGCGGCGGCGGCCTCCATCTCGGGGCAGTCCACCATCCTGACCACGGTGGCGGCGCCGATGCCGTTCTGCGCCCTGAGCACGTCGACGCTGAGTGTGTCCAGCAGGTGTCCGTCCCGGCAGGCGGCCATGATGTTGGCCTGCCTTCCCTCGATGAAGGCCTGCACGGTGACGGTGCGGCGCTCGCGGCGCAGGCACTGCACGAACGGGAACGGGTCGCCGTCGAACAGCAGGATGCGCACGGCGCGGCGCAGGGTCAGCGGCTGCGACATGGCGAGGAAGGCGGCCTCGGCGTCGGCCAGGGTATGCACGACGCTGACCCCGGAGCCGCCCCAGCTGCCCTCGGTCTTGATCACGCAGCGGCCCGGGCGTGCGGCGAACCAGGCGCGCAGGTCGTCCACGCCAGCGATCGAGCGTCCGGCGGGCACGCGGACGCCGTCGGCCTGCACGGCCTGCAGCAGGCGGTCGCGGGTGCCGCTCAGCGAGAAGCCGGCGGGCGCGCCGAGCGAGCGCTCGATCAGCGCACGCAACGCGATGCTGTCGGGATCGTGGGCGGTGGCGGATGCGTGCAGCGCATGCAGGTGCGCGACGACGCGATCGTCGGTGGGGACGATGAGATCGGGGGTTTCCTGGCGGATGGCACGTGCCAGCGTGTCGAGCGGGGCGAGGGCGGAATAAGCGTGGACGGCGCGCAGGCTGCGCAGCACCCGCATCGGGTGACCGTGCGGGCAGATCGCCGACACCGCGGCACCGTGGCCATGGAACGCCACCGCCAGGCGCGCCGCCGACGGCCACCACGTGGTCGTCGCGATGAAGATTTTAAGTTGACCCATTTATCGTGAGTAAACCTGAGGGCGATAATTTCCTAGACATTCAACTGTAAAGTTTAGGTTATCCAACAATAGCAGTATTAAGCCGTTAATCGTGGCCTGATGGTGAGAATATTCTCGTCGTCTACAATCTGTAGTAGTATCGTGCTTGGCCTGGACGCTGAGACATTGAGAGACCATGCCATGGAGCGCAAGACCGACATCGCCATCATTGGTGCGGGGCCCTACGGATTATCGATTGCGGCCCACCTCAAGGCGAAGGGGGTGGATTTCCGGATCTTCGGAACATCGATGGGTGTGTGGCGTGACAACATGCCGCACGGCATGTTCCTCAAGTCCGAGGGGTTCGCCTCCGACCTGTTCGACCCGAAGGGCGAACTGACGCTCGAGAAATACTGCAAGGCGCACGGATATCCCTACGCCCATATCGGCGTGCCGGTGTCTCGTGAGCTGTTCTGCGAGTATGGCTTGGCGTTCCAGCAGCGGTTCGCGCCCGACCTGGATGCACGCCACGTGATCGAGGTGCAGCCGGCCGAGGGCGGCTTTGTGCTTCGTCTCGAGAATGGCGAGACGGTGCAGGCCGGCCGCGTGATCGTGGCGGTCGGCATCAGCCACTATGCCTATGTCCCGCCCGAGCTTGCCAAGCTTCCGGCCAACGTCATGCGCCACAGCTCGCAGCAGCAGGCGCTTGCCAACTATGCCGGGCAGACGGTGGCGGTGATCGGTGCGGGATCGTCCGCGGTCGACATGGCTGGGCTTCTGCACCAGGCCGGCGCCAGCACGAAACTGCTGACGCGGCGTGCCAAGATCTGGTTCCACCATCCGCCGGTGAAGCTGGGCGGGCTCAAGCGCGTGACCTCGAAGATCACCCGCCCGCGCTCGGGCCTCGGCTTTGGCTGGCGCTCGCGGCTGGCCTGCGACATGCCGATCATCTTCCACCACATGCCGTCGCGGTTCAGGATCCGCGTCACGCGCGGCCATCTGGGGCCATCCGCGAGCTGGATGACCCGCCGGCTGGTGGAGGACAAGGTCGATGTCCGGCTCGAGATGACGCTGCAGGACGCCACGGTCCGCGACGGCCGGCCGGTGCTGACGTTCGGCAAGACCGATGGCCAGGTCGAGGAAGTGGTGGTGGATCACGTCGTCGCCGGCACCGGCTACAAGGTCGATGTCGAGCGCCTGGGCTTTCTCGATGACAGCATCCGGGCCCGCATCACGCAGGAACAGAAGACGCCGGTGCTGACGCGGAACTTCGAGTCGTCCTACCCCGGTCTGTATTTCGTCGGCGTGTCGGCGGCGAACAGCTTCGGGCCGCTGCTGCGCTTTGCCTGGGGCGCACGCTTCACCGCACGCCGCCTCGCCGCTCACCTCGCGTAGAATACAGAGCTTACGATCGAGGAAGAATGGTGCCGACTGGCCTGTTCTTCCTCAACGGGAGCGGGTGATTTCCAGCCGGAACCCGGAACGGCCTGACTCGCTTACGTTCGCTACGGTTTTCAGGATGCACGTGTGAAGACCACATACGGCGTTCCGGACACAGGCTGTCATGCGTTCAGCATGCTGCCGTCCTGACCGGCACGGCATTGCGTGAAGTAGTTTGTAATATTCGATAGATCCTCGCTGGCCCGGCTTGGACGTTATACTTTCCTGGAGCGACCGCGTGCACCGCATTCTTGATCTGGTCGGCCTTGTGGATACCTGCCTGTGAACCTTGTCCAATCGCGTCCCCTAATGGCAGTCGACCGTGCGCTCGTACATGGCGTTTCGGTGGCTCTCGCCACCTACAACGGTGCGCACTACCTCAAGGAGCAGCTGGATAGTCTGGCTGACCAGACATACCTCCCGTCGGAGCTCGTGGTAACCGATGACGGTTCCAGCGACGAGACTCTCGAGATGCTTGCCGAATTCGCCACGACCGCTCCGTTCCCGGTACGGATACACCGGAATCCGGTAAGGCTAGGCTACCGCGCCAATTTCATGCATGCGGCCAGCCTGTGCAGTGGCAGTCTGATCAGCTTCTGCGACCAGGACGATGTCTGGCGGCGGGACAATTTAGAACAGGTGGTGGCCGGGTTCGACGATCCGGATGTGTTGCTGGTGTTTCATAACGCCCTCCTGGTGAAGGCGGACCGCCAGCCGATCTCTCCGTTCTATGCGACCCCGCCCGTAGCGGGCTGCGCGCCGATCCTGACCCTCAATCCCTGGATGTTTGCCTGGGGCTTCATGCAGACCTTCCGGGCAGACCTGAAGAACGCGATGCCCGAATGGGAGCAGGCTCAGTGCCATCTTTTCCCCGGCGAGGTGCTTGGGCACGACATGTTCTTCTTTCTTCTCGCCGCATCGCTTGGAAAGGTTCGCTACCTCGACGAGATGCTGACTGAGTATCGCCAACATGACAACAACACGGTCGGTTCGAAGAAGCGGACTCCGCCGACGCTGATCGAGCGCTGGCGATATCGCTTCGAGGATAGGTCGGAAACCTATGGCCATCTCGCACATGTCGCGACCATCAACGCCGACTTGCTGGGCCAGTTGTCGCGTTCGGACGCCATGCCGGAGACGTTGAAGTCTGCCGCCGGCACGGCTGCGCAAGCCTGGCTGCCGATCGCCCGACTATATGGCGACCGGGCGCGATGCTGCAGGGGCGGTGCGATCGGGCGCCTCAAGGCGTTCCTGAGGCTTTGGCGAGCAGGGTTCTATGGCGAATCCAGTTTCTGGACCCTGGGCAGGAACGCCATGCTAAAGGATTTCGTGCTTGGCGTCATTTGCGCACCGCTGATTCTGCGCATCGGTGCCCGCTCGTCCCTAACCGATCGTACCTGCAGACGAGGACTAAGGACATTGGGACAAGCGCAGACGGCGAGCCGATAAAGGTATAGGCGCTTGGGAAGGGGGCGGCGCCGACCCACGGCGAGTCACCAAATGATAAGGATTAACGCTAAGGTTTATGGTGCCAATCCAGCTCTGCTCCGGGACATTTCAGGCGTCCCGAGCATTGTCCGAAACCATGAGTTGTTTAAGTGTCCTTTACCTGCTCGACGGCTTCATGAGCAGCCTGCTGCGGGCCTTCTTGCTGTTTAGCCATTTTGCTGATTGCGATCGGCAACAACTTGGCGATCACCGGTAGAAGCGGTGCCAAAGGCAGTCCGGTACAGCTCGCCAGGAACTTTACCTGATCGCTGGTCAGGACACGCTGTACTTCTTCCGTGGTCAACGGCTGTGGCGGGCCGTTGCCCGTCCAGGACCGTGCCTTGTCACCTAGTCCGACATTATCGAACTGCTTGACGATGTGGGCGACACCCGCCTGACCGCCTTGTGATTCGAGCATTTTCGCCAACAGGCCTGCGATAGCATCTTCGCCGCCAGCCAATGCCATCGCCTTGGCTTTGAGGCCGCTTAAAAAGCCGCTCATGCTGCAACTCCAAAATTATGGACAGTAAGCAATAAAAAAGAACTCAAGCCTGAAGTCATAGCCGCGAATGAAGCCGTCATTGAATCCATGCCATCTCGATTTATTGGTGTTGAAGCATAAAACCGATCGGTCGCTGACATGTTGTCTCCAGCTCCGATCGCGAGCCGAGTTCTCTGATAAGCCCGAGCCTTATAAGAGCGTCATCTAAGCAAGACAACACAGTCCTGCCCTGGTCGGACATGGGCCGTCATACCGGGTCGTCGGCTCAGGCATCCAGACGAGCTTCGGAGACAACATTACATTCTCTGGCCAAAACTAATATTTCTGGCTATTGAGGACAAAGCCTACCATTCGGGATCAGATGGAATGACGCGCGTGGATCGCGCCGGAAACTAGTCGTGTAAGCGAGCCGGCCCGGTTTGCTCGCCGTGTCGTCTCGGCCGATATTCAATCGTTTCCGTTCGAATCGAGCGAGGGCGTTCCTGCATGATCCGTCGTCTCCTTGGGTTGTTCCTGATGTTCGCCGTGTCCAGCGCGGTCGGTCAGACGGTAATTTCTTCACGGCACCCGGCTGCAGCGCAGGTGGCCGAGGATAAGGGTGGCGCACCACCAGCTCCGGCGCCGGTAACGCCCGACGCTCTCGAATTTCAGCGCCTGTTGCTCAATACCGGGGGAAACAACGCGGAGGCCTGTCTCCGGTTCGGTGCGAAGCTGGATGATCGCAAAGCGGCGGATTACGCAGCGCGCCTGTCTCTCGTCCCGGCGGCAAAGCCGTCGGTCAGGATCGAAGGCAGCGATCTCTGCATAGGCGGCCTGGGTTTCGGCACCCGGCATGCCTTGACGGTGTCGGCGGGACTAGTCGGTGCGCAGGGCGAACGGCTCCGGACCGACCTGCATCTCACCGTGACCCTCGCCGACCGCCCCGCAACCGTTGCGATCGCGGGAGATGGCTACGTGCTCCCCAGGACGACGGCGACCGGCATCGAGATACAGACAGTCAATGTGAAGCGGGTCCGGCTGCGGGTTCTTCGGATGTCGCAGCAGCACGCGGTGGCGAGGACTGGGTCTGAGAGCGGCTACGGCAATGACCCCGTCAACCTGTCCACGACGTCCATGCACGGTTACGAGCTGGATGCGCTGCTGCAATCCGACCTGGTGCCGATCTGGCAGGGCATGATGGACGTGGACGGCGATCCGAACAAAACGGTCGTCACGGCCTTTCCGGTTGCCGGCGTGATCCACGATCAGCGCGCCGGGCTGTACCTCGTCACGGCCGAGGATGGCGATGCGCCCGCATCCCGCCTGGCCACCCGTCCCGACATCGCCGCACATTGGGTCAACGTCAGCGACATCGGGCTCAGCACGATCGAGGGACGGGATGGGTTGCATGTCGTCGCCCGCTCACTCGCCACCGCCTTGCCGATGCAGGGAGTGCGGATCGCGCTGAACGCGCATGGTGGCGACGTGCTGGGCGTCGCGGTCACGGATCGCGACGGCTCTGCTTCGTTTGCACCGGGGCTTGTCCGGGGCAAGGGTCCGGAAGCACCCGATACGATCGTCGCGACCGGCCTGTCGAACGACTTCGCGTCGATCCGACTCGGGACCTGGTTCGACTTCTCCGACCGCGGCGCGGAGGGGCATGCCGTCGCGGGGCCGGAACAGGCGATCGTCATGACGGAACGCGGCGTCTATCGGCCGGGCGAGATGGTGCAGACGACCTCCCTGCTGCGTAACCATCTTGGCGCCGCGATCGGCGACCAGCCGCTCGTGCTCGAACTCGACCGGCCGGACGGGATCGAGGAGCGGCGGATGACCCTGCCGGCGGCGGCGGAAGGCGGCTTCGTGGTGCCCGTCCCGCTGACAGGCAGCGCACCGCTCGGAACCTGGACGCTCCGCGCCTACGCCGATCCGACATCCCCCAGCATCGGCTCCGCCACCTTCGAGGTGCAGGATTTCGTGCCGCAGGTGCTCGGTGTCGAACTGGTGGCCGACCAGCCGGCGCTCCTGCCCGGCAGCACCGCCTCGGCGACGCTGACCGGACGATTCCTGTACGGGGCACCGGCTGCCGGATTGCATGGGGACGGCAGCATGCGCGTGCTGGTGGACCCATCACCGGTCCCGGGCGTGACCGGATACGCGTTCGGCCTGGCGTCCGAGACCCTGCCCGGCAAGGAGCAGAAGCTCGAGGTGCCGGACGCGGACGCGCTGGGGAAGTCGAAAATCGCAGTGTCGCCGACCGTGCCGGCGGGACTGTCGCTGCCGATGACGATTTCGGTAGAGGCCGGGATGCAGGATCCCGGCGGACGGTCGGTCACCAAGCGGATCATGATCCCTGTCAGGCGGACGCGCCCCCTCATCGGGTTGAAGGGGCACGATGCCGGCGGCGACGCGGTGCAGCAGACGGCAAAGGTCGAGATCGCGACCTTCGATCCGGAGGGCAAGCCCGTCGCCGTGCCGCACATGGCGTGGAGGGTCATCCGCGAAAACGACGTGTATGACTGGTTCGGCGGTGCGGGCGGATGGTCTTTCCACCAGACCACCATCGACGAGCCTATCTCACAGGGTACCGTCGACACCGGATCCGATGGCCGGGCGACGATTGCGCCGATGCTCGACCAGGCCCGCTATCGCATCGTCGTGACGGACACCGCCTCGGGCGCGGTCACGTCGACCGAGGTTCACGTCGGCTGGTGGGCGCCGGAACAAACGGACGCGGCTCCCGACCGGCTCGACGTGGTGGCGAAGGACAGCACCATCCCGGCCGGCGGCAGTACCGTGATCCACGTCGCGTCCCGCTTCGCCGGCGAAGCCCAGGTGACCATCGCCGGGGATCGCGTGTTCTCGACCCGTACGATCCACATACCGGCCGGCGGCACCGATATTCCGGTCACCGCGGATCCGGGCTGGGAGGGCGGGGCATATGCGCTTGTCACCCTCTACAGACCGCTGAAGCAGCCGGCCCGACCGCATGATCCCGTCCGCGCCGTGGGACTGGCCTGGATCGGCCTCGACGAAGCGTCCCACCGGCTGGATGTCTCGATGCAGGCACCGGACCTGGCGCTGCCGCGGCAACAGCTGCACCTGCCCGTCTCGGTGCGTGGCGCAGGGGCAAGCGGCCATGCACATCTGACGCTGGCTGCCGTCGACGAAGGCGTTCTGGGGATCACCTCCTACAAGCAGGCCGACCCGTTCGACCTGCTGTTCGGCAAGCACCGGCTCGGCATCGACACCACGGACACATACTCGCATCTCCTGGACGGATCGGCGCGGGCCGGACGCATCCGGGAGGGAGGTGACGAGGGATCGGGGCCGACAGGGCTGGCCGTCACCAGCACGCGGGTCGTGTCGCTGTTCTCCGGCGATGTGCTGCTGGACGCTATGGGACGCGGCGTGGTGACCCTGGACGTTCCGGATTTCGAGGGACGGTTGCGCCTGATGGCGACGGCCTGGTCGGCCGACGGCGTCGGATCGGCAACCGGCGGGACGACGATCCGTGATCCGGTAATCCCGGACGTCTCGCTGCCGCGCTTCCTCGCCCCGGGGGATACGGCGCGTGACACGGTCTCGATCGCCGACACCGACGGTGCCGATGGCACCTATGAGCTAGCCCTGGCCGCCACGGGAAGCGTGCGGATCGACGGAGCATCGACGTTCAAGACCGATCTTCGGCGCGGGCAGCGCCGGGAGTTCGCGATCGGGCTCGCCGGCACGACGGCGGGGATAGGCAGGGTGGTGGCGACACTGACCGGACCGGGCCTTCACCGGCACCCGCTCGTACGGGACTGGAGCATCGAGGTTCGCCCGGCCCATCTGCCGACGACGACCTCCACCATCGTTACGCAGGCCCCGGGCAAATCGTATCGCGCGGATCCCACGCTGCTTGCCGGCTACGACCCGGGCAGCACGACGATGACCATCGGATATTCCGGCTTCGGCGGGATCGATACGATCGGCTTGCTCCAGTCGCTCGAGGTCGGCGGCTGGGGCTCGTCCGAGGACCTCGCCGCGCAGGCATGGCCGCTCATCCATTTCAGGCAGCCGGGGCTGATGGGCCGGCTGCCGATACCGGGAGGTGCCACGGGCCGCGTCCAGACCGCGGTGGATACGCTCCTCGACCGCGAGGATGCCGGCGGCCGTATCGGCGAGTGGCACCTGAACGATGGCGGCACCCTGCCATGGACGCAGATCTACCTGGTCGATTTCCTGGGCCGGGCGAAGGAGGCCGGGTTCAGCGTTTCCAGGCCTGCGCTCGACCGCGCGCTGGACTGGCTGGAAGAGTCTCAGTTGCAAGGCGGCGTGCGGCAGAGCGACGACGACGCCGTGACACCGGCAACCCGCGCCTATGCCTTGTTCGTGCTGGCGCGCGCCGGACGCCTGGACGCCGGGGCGATCCGGACGATGCACGACGACCTGGCGTCCGGCTTGGGCAACGACAGAACGATGTTCGTCTGGGGCAGCCCGGGGGCGGAGGCGACGATCGCCGAACCGCTGGCACTCGGTCACATGAGTGCGGCGCTGGCATTGGCCGACCAGCATGATGCCAGCCGGGAGGGCTTCGGCTGGGCGGTCGCCAACCTCGGACCGGCGCGTGTCGGTCCGCCGCAGCTCCTGGACGGGGCCTACTGGATCTATGTGCGCGACCTTGCCGGGGTGACCGCACTAGCGGCCGATGCCCGTGACGACGAACTCGCCCAGCGGCTCGTCCAGCAATTCAACTTGATGGACTTGTCTCCGCCGCAGCTGAACGACCAGGAAAAAGCCGGCCTGCTCGGCGTCGCCGCAGCGATGGACCGGGATGATCCGGCGGTGCGCATCGCCGTGAACGGCAAGGAAGTGGCCGATCCGGTGCATCTCCCGCAGGCATTCACGCCGGACACGGACGACATCGCCAAGGGCTATACCGTGTCCAACACGGGGACCAGGCCGCTATGGCTGACGACCACGGTGACCGGAACGCCGACCCAGGCGCCACCGGCGACCGATACGGGCTATTCGGTTCGCGCCGAAGCGCTGACGATGTCGGGCGACCGCTTCGACACCAGGCACCTGCGCCAGAACGACAGGTTCATCGTCCTGGTCTCGGGCAGCGCCGATGGAGGAGATGTCCATCGCACGATCCTGGTGAGCATGCTGCCGGCCGGATGGGAAATCGAGAGCACGATCACCGATGGCCAGGACGGGTTCGACTTCCTGGGCGAGCTGACGCACGCGAAATCCGAGCAGGCCCAGGACGATCGCTTCGTGGCGATCTTCGGGACCGATCCGGATAAGGCCCGGGATACCGGTGTTTCTAAATCGCTGGGGCAAAATGAATACCGCCTGGCGTACGTGGTCCGGGCGGTGACACCGGGTTCGTTCATTCTGCCGGAGACGGTGGTGACGGATCGATATCGACCGACCATCACCGGACGGACCGCGGCCTCGAGGACGGAGGTGGCGCCCCGGTGAAATGGCGGGCCATCACGTCGGCGCTGACGGTCTGCACGCTGGGAGTCGTGGCACTGGATCGGGTGTTCCCACCCGACCTTTCGCGCTACCGCGCGGCATCGTTGTTCCTGCTCGACGACGAGGACCGGCTTCTGGACGGGCGTGTGTCGTCCGACGGCGCCTGGCGCATCCCGACGCGCCGTGCCGACATCGACCCGGGCTATGTCACGCTGCTGCTGCGAACCGAGGATCATCGGTTCGCGGACCATCCAGGCATCGATCCCTTCGCACTCGCCCGCGCGGCATACCAGTTGGCGGTGCGGTGGCGGATCGTGTCCGGGGGGTCGACCCTGGCGATGCAGACGGCGCGATTGCTGTCGCCGCATCCGCACGATGTCGCTGGAAAGATCAGCGACCTGGTGCGTGCCCTGCAGCTGGAGGCGCGTTACGGCCGCGCCGGCATGCTGGACATCTACCTCACGCTGGCACCGGAAGGCGGCAACGTCGAAGGGATCCGCGCAGCCTCCTTGCTCTATTTCGGCCATGAGCCGCAGCACCTGACCCTGCAGGAGGCGGCGCTGCTGGTAGCAATACCACGACGACCGGGAGCGCTGCGCCCGGACCGGCATCCCGACGCCGCAATCGCTGCGGCCGCCCGCGTCCTCGAGCGCTCCGGCCTGACCTGGGGCGGCGACACCGATCCGATCGGGCGCAGGCCGGTCTCGCACGACGCGCAAGCGCTGCTCGGCCATGAATGGTCGCTCGGCCGTCGAGGTATCGTGCGCACCACCATAGACGGCGGCCTGCAGCGCACCGCGAGGCGGATCATCCAGTCGATGGTTCCGCCGCCGAGAGGCGAGTTCGCGGCGCTGGTGACGAGGCGCAATCGCACCGTCGCCATCTGGATCGGCGGAGCCGGTCCGGCCGGCGACTGTCCGGGCTGCAGCGTCGACATGGTGACGGCCCGCCGGTCGCCGGGTTCGACCCTGAAACCGTTCGCCTACGGGATGGCGTTCGACCAGGGCACCCTCACCCCGGGCACCATCCTTCGGGACGAACGGATGGGGTTCTCCGGCTACACGCCGAGGAACTACGACCGGCTTTTCCACGGCGGCACCACTGCCACGGTCGCCCTTCAGCAATCGTATAACCTGCCGGCGGTCCAGGTGCTGCGCCTCGTCGGCCCGGCCCGGTTCGTCAGCACGCTTGCGAGCTGCGGCATTCATCTGGTTCTGCCGCGCGGCACGACCGCACCCGGCCTGCCGGTGATCCTGGGCGGGGCCGCGATCAGCATGCTGGACCTTGCCAGCCTCTACGGGGCGCTGGCGGAACACGGCATGGTCGAACCGGTCCGGGTCGAGCCAGGTCCCGCCGGCATCGGAAGGCCCGTCATGGGGCCGCGCGCCGCACGCCAGATCGTTGCAATCCTGCGTGGCACGCCGCCGCCGCCCGGCGTCACCGACTGGAGATCCCGCGGCATTGCGTTCAAGACCGGCACCTCCTACGGCCAGCGCGATGCCTGGGCCGCCGCCGCGACCCCGGACTGGACGGTGGTAACCTGGGCCGGGCGACCCGACGGCACGGCTTCGCCCGGCATCACCGGGCGGGAGACCGCGGCTCCGCTGATGGCACGCCTGCTCGACGTGCTTACCCTCGCCGATGGGAGAATTGCGGAAGCGGGTGCGCCTGTGGAGCGCCTGGGGGACCTCTCGCCTGCCTTGCAGCGGCTCGGCCAGGATGACCGGCCGCGGATCCTGGCGCCGTCGCCGGGATCGAGTGTCGAGGGCAGCGGCGATGGTGGACGCATGCAGCCGGTCGGACTGGAAGCGTCTGGCGGCACGCCCCCCTATCGCTGGATCGTCGACGGATCCCCGGTCGTGGTGCTGCCGGGTGGAATGCCCGCCTGGCGACCGGACGGACCCGGCTTCGCCCACGTGGCGGTCATCGACGCGAACGGACGCAGCGGTGCAGCCAACGTGCGGGTGAGATAGGGCGATCGGGTGAATGCGTCTTACCCGCACTCAGATGCGGCGGTTGAAGAGGGTGACGGGTTCCCGCAGACGATAGAGCCTGGCCTTCCGGCCGCCGGTCTCCGAGGTTTCGTCGATAGCAACTCCAGGCCGGTCACCTTGCGTCGGAACGAGCTGACATCGATCGATGGCACGCCGAGTGCAATCTCTAGGTCTCGCGCAGTTCTGTCAGGGTAAATCGATCAGGCAGGAAGCGGGCGGGCAACGTCGACTAGGTGAACCCACCTCAGTGGTGCCCACCGCCGGACTCGAACCGGCACGCTCGTACGAACTGCGGATTTTAAGTCCGCTGCGTCTACCATTCCGCCAGGCGGGCAGCCGGCGCGTAGACTAATCGGATCCCGGCCTCAGGTCATCCCGTCCGCAGCAACGCGGGACCATTCTGCTTGAGCCAGGCCTCGGCGTGAGCGCGATGCGGGGTCAGCAGTTCGACCAGTGCCCAGAAGCCGCGCCCATGATCGAGGTGGCGCAGATGGGCCAGCTCGTGCGCCACGACGTAGTGCTGGATCTCGGGGGGCGCCATCACCAAGCGCCAGCTGAACATCACCACCTTGTCCGACGAGCAGCTGCCCCAGCGTGTCGAGGTATCCTTGATGGCCAGCCGGCTCGGGATCAGGTCGGTGCCGGCATCGGGTCCGGCGCCAATGACGGCCGCGAGTTTCGCCAGGCGCAGGCGGGCCTCGGCGCGCAGGAAATCGCTTAGGCGCCGCGGCAGGAACGCGTGTTCCCCGCTGATCCGGATCTCGTCCGCCTCGACCCAGACGCCGCGCCTGGCCTCCGGGGAGTGCCTGATCACGTGCGGCCGGCCATCGAGCAGGACCACGGCGCCCTCGTCGAACGCAACCACCTTGGGCAACGCCGCGAGGCGGCCGGCAACCCACTCGGCATGGATGCGCAGGAGCGCCAGCCCGCCCTCGCGGCTCGCCCGCGGCGGCAGCGTGACCACCACCATGCCGGCGCGAGGGTCGATCCGCAGCGAGATGCGCCCTGCGGTGCGGCATCGGCGCCAGCGCACGGGCAGGTCGCCGGTGGGGAAACGGAGCAGTTCCAGCTGGGGTGGTGGTGCCACGGCAGCCCGGCTGCGCGGCTGCGCCGCCTGGAAGGGACGGCGCGTCGAGGCGGCCGTCACCGCTTGCCGCTGTTCGAGCCGGAGGCGACGATGGTGAAGCGCGGCTGGACCGCAGGTGCCCCCGACGACGCAGGCCGGACCGGCCGGGGGGCACGACCCGGCCATTCGACCACATGGTCCTCGAGCGGGCCGGCCTTGCGCTCGTCGATGGCGCGCCCGCGCACCGAGACGCCGGCCTCGTGCACGGTATCCGGCCGTCCGGACACCAGCGGATGCCACCAGGCAAGCCCGCGACCTTCGGCCACCCGGCGATACCCACACGATGGCGGCAGCCAGTCGATCTCATGGACCGCGGCGGGTGTCAGCTGGACACAATCGGGAACCTTGGTCTGCCGGCGGGGATAGTCGGCGCACCCGCAGCTATTGGTGTCGAGCAGGCGGCAGGCGACGTTGGTGTGGAGGATCTCGTCGGTATCCTCGTCGCGCAGCTTGTGCAGGCAGCAACGACCACAGCCGTCGCACAGGGATTCCCACTCGACGGTGGTCATCTCCTCGAGGGGCTTGGTCTTCCAGAACGGCGCCGGCGCTCGCATGGCCTCAAGCTTACGTGGTCCCGGCTCGATAAGGAAGCAGCCGGACGCCTATGCCAGTCGCAGCAGAGCTGCCAGGTCGATCGCCGCCGTCAGCAGCCAGCCCAGCATCAGAGGCGGCCCGAGCTGAGGCAGCCAGACCAGGCGCAGCATGGCAGACCGTCCGGCGCCGAGACCCGCCGCCGCCCGCACCTGTCCAGCCGGCATGCGGATCAGGGCAGCCAGCACCGGCAGAAGCATGACCGGCAGCGTTCCGCCGATGAGCCGCGCGACGATGCGCAGCGCGTGCCATCCGGCGCCCGGATGCAGCCCGGGCAGCAGGACGAGGAGCAGCCTGGGCCAGATCGCCAGCGCTGCGGCCGGGAGCAGCAATGCGAGCGCCACCTGGCGGACCAGGATCAACGATCGCCGTGGTGCGCCGGCGAGGGATGCCGCGACGACGATCCCGAGGACAGCTGAGCCCGCCAGTGCTGCGGGCAGGATACCGTCGAAGCCGGGGCGGTGCAGGAAGACAAGCCAGTGCATCCCTGGTTCAGCTGTCGATCCAGGCGTCGAAGCGGCTCTTGATCTGGTCGAGGTGCGTCGCCCAGAAACTGTCATCCTCGACCAGCGCGTTGCGGAGATGCTCCGTCGTGGCGGGACTATCGTCGGGCAGGGCCTGGTCCGGCGGAAATATGCCCTGGACGACGCTCACTGCCGGGTAGCGCCCGACAAAGTCCGCCTGTCGGGACGGATCGTTCATGAAGCCGAGCAACTGCCGGACGCGGCCGAGGCGATCGACCGAGGCCTGGGTATCCGGGGCAGAACCGGCCGCGCCGGCGGGCTGTGGCCGGCCGGGAATGGCCCAGCTCAGCATCATGCTGATGCTCTGTTGCCACTGGATCCCGAAGTCGCGATGCCCGACCAGGTTGGCGGCAGCAACCTCGCTGTTCGGCGCGCTGGTCATCAGAACGGCGCCGGATTCGATGATCTGCACGGCCTGGGCCGGGGTGTCCCACCAGACCACGTACGGTTTGAGCTGGTCGAGCTTGCGGAAGGCGCGATCCACCCCGTCCGACGTCGCGAGCGTGCGATAGATGTCGTCCGGTGCCACGCCGTCGGCCAGCAACGCGATTTCGAGCGTGCCACGCGGGTCGCGCCGGAGTCCGCGCTTGCCGGGCCGGCGGGCGACGTCCCAGAACTCCGCCCAGCTCGGCGCGGTGTCGATCCTGCTCTTGTCCCAGGCCAGCACCTGGTCGGTCCGCAGCGCGCCCATCCCGCACTGGCTGACGGCATCGCCGGTCAGCCGGTTATGGTCGGTGGGCGACAAGCCGGCGATTCCGCCCGGGTCGATCGGCAGGAACAGGCCCTGCTGGCAGGCGATCAAAACCGAGCTGTTCTCCATCAGGACGAGATCGCCGAGGGACGAGGTGGTTCCGAGCCGCGCCCGGTTCTGCAGGGTCGTCAGCAGCCCGTCCCAGCTGTTGAGCCGGATGCCGATGTGGCTCGCGGTCGTGAAGGGCGCGAAGAACGCCTTCTGCTGTGCGTCCTGGAGGGCGCCGGCCAGCGACGCGATCACCAGAGGCCGCACCGCCGGCTCCTTCTGGCGGTCCGCGGCATGCGCTACGCCGGCCATGCAGGCCACCAGACAGAAGCCGGCATGAAGCAGGGTTCGCCCAGTGCTGGCACGCCAAATCCTGGTGCGCAGGGCAAGAATCGGGGCTATCCTCGCGACGAAGCGTCCAATGCGGTCATCTGCGGAGGCGATATCAGTCAGGGATCTGTCTCGGCACGGACGTGGTGATGACCGGATCGTCAGTGGATGGGCTCCGGCTGAAGCCTCGATGACCACACCGCGTGGGCGCCGGGCATGGCAGACACAATCCTAGAACAATATGTGACTGGCTGGAACAGCGGCCCGTCCCGATGGCGCAAGACGGGCTAGGCCGAGGGAGCCAGGAAGACCGTCGCCTGGTGCGGCTGCCAGGCCAGCATCGCCGGACGATCGGGTCGCAATTCCGTGGCCAGTGCTGCCGGCGGACGCCGAACCAGCACCTCGCTTCCATCCTCGAGCCTGAAGCGCAGGCGCAAATGGTCGCCGAGATGGACGGCTTCCAGCAGGGTCGCAGGCAGCGAGGCGGTCCCGATCTCGAGGCCGGGGCGGCTCAGGAAGGCGGTGGCAATTCGCTCCGGCCGCACGCACAGCACGCAGGCAGCACCCTCCTGCAAGGGCTCGCCCGGTTCGCCTTCCATCTCGTAGCCCGAACTGAGCCGCACCATGGCGCCTTCGTCATCGACCCGGATCACCCGTCCGGTCAGCAGGTTGGCGTCGCCCATGCGGCTTGCCACCGTCGGGTCGGCCGGGCGATCGAGCAGCGTGACGGCGGTGCCGACCTGATGCAGGCTGCCATCATCCAGCACGCCGATCTCGTCGCCGAGCAACAGTGCTTCCTCGCGGTCGCCGGTGGTCAGCAGGACGGTCAGCGAGCGGGCGCGCACGAGCCGTCGCAGCATGCGTTGCAGCGCCTGGCGAGGCTCCGGTTCCAGGGCAGCGAACGGATCCGTCAGCAGCAGCAGGCGCGGGTCGAACACCAGGGCGCGCGCGATCATCGTGCGGACGCGGGCGGCCTGGTCCAGATGCGCCGTTCGAAGATCCGCCAGCGCCTCGAGACCGAGCAGCGCCAGGGCCTGATCGACCTTGCCGGATCGCTCGCCGGAGCTCATGCCGCGGACACGGAGTGGGAATCCGATATTGCCCCGCACGCTGAGGTGCGGGAACAATGGATGTTCGATCGAAACGATACCGAGGCGTCGTTCGAGAGTGGTCATGCTGCCGGCATCCAGTCCGTCCAGCAGGATGCGGCCGCTGCTGGGGGTCGTGGTGCCACCGATGACGTCGAGCAGGAGCGAGCCACCGGCGTTGCGGGTGCCGAGCAGCGCAAGGCATTGCCCCGGAAGCAGCGTCAGCGTGACCTCACGAAGCAGGCCGCCCTGGCGACCGGGTGCGAGCACGCTGACGCTATCGACCTGCAGACGCGGCATGGAGTTGTCAGCCGGCCGGATCATTGACGTAATGCAACTTGCCGGGCTGCACTACGTTCGTCAGCCCTGTCACGGAAGGATACGGCCATGAGTTTCTCCAAGAAGGTCTCGGACAAGGTGAAAGATGTCTCTGGAGATACCCAGGACCAGCTACAGAGTCTGCGGGAGCAGGTGGAACAACTCCTGAACGACCGTGTCACCCCGGCAATCGCCGGCGCCGCGGGCAAGGCTGAGTACGCTGTCCATTCTGCCAAGGACCTTACCAATACACAGGTCGAAAACGTTTCGGCACAGGTTCGTAGCCAGCCGCTGATCGCGATCGGGATTGCCGCCGGCGTCGGTTACCTGCTGGGGCGGATCGCACGATGAGTGCGCCCGAATGAGGGCCGTCGATCTTACGAAGATCGCTGCCTCGGCAGAGGCCTTGCGGCTGCGACGACACATGTTCCGCCTCGTTCGGCAGGCAGGCTTCCTCGCGATTGCAGGCATATTCGGCTTTTTTGCCCTGATCTCCCTGCACGTGGTGCTGTGGACGTTATGTTACGGCCCCTGGGGCACGGGCAAGGTGTGGGCATCGGTCATCGTTCTTGCGGTGGACGTGATCGTGGCCGGCATCCTGTTGATGTTCGGCCGTGGCAAGCTTCCCGATCCGATCGAAGTCGAGGCCCGCATCACGCGTGACCGCTCGCTTTCGGAGCTTCGAAGTGCACTGGCCATGACCGCCCTGGCCGGGACCGTTACCGGGCCTGCAGGCCGCCTGGCTGGCCGGACGGCTTGGAAGGCTTTTCGTGGCTTGCTTCCCGGCAGCAAGCGTCGTCGCAGATAATTGATAGGCATGCCTGGTTCGTTACCGTGAGCCAGGCATGCCGCCTTCATGAGTAGTGCTTCCGGGCCCCTGCCTCGTCCAGCAGGCGTTGTTCACGACGGTCGAATTGCTGCCTGATCAACTGGTCACGTTGATCGATCAGGGTCTCCACGGTGCGGACACCCGAACGCGCCAGGTTCAGAATGGCGCGGGCGTGATCGAGCGTGGTGGTCGCATCGTGCTGCACCTGATGGGCCTGCCTGATGGCGTGCCGTCCGAGCGGTAGCCACCGCGCGAACGTCTCGACCGCATCGTCGCCACCCTCCAATTTCATTGCCAATCGCATCTCGTTTGCAAGCACATCGCCAGCCTGCTCGGTGCGATCTGAGGCCTGACGCTCTACCCGGTAGGCTTCGGCGACCGCCTTCCTGGCATCGTCCAGCGTGGCTTGACGGACACGTAGCAGCGTCCCGAGCGGATCGGGTTTCATACCGGGTCCTTCATCGTCATCGCATCCGCCAGGGCGTCAAAGCTATCCTCGATCGACGTATGGTCGTTGCGGGACTGGTGCAGCACTGCCTCTATCCGCGGAGCCAGTGCCACCGCCTCGTCCACGGCCGGATCGTTGCCGGCCTTGTAGGCACCGAGCCGGACCATGTCCGCCATGTCGGCGTAGAGGGCCAGCAGCGCCCGGGCCCGTCGTGTCAGGGCGTTCTCGGCATCGCTGTTGCAGCCTGGCACTGACCGGGAGAGCGAACGCAGCACGTCGATCGCCGGATAGCGGCCGGTTTCGCCGATCCGGCGATCCATGACCACGTGGCCGTCCAGTATGCCACGCACGGCATCGGCCACCGGTTCGTTGTGGTCGTCGCCCTCGACCAGCACGGTGAACAGCGCCGTGATATGGCCGGGCGGCCGGTCCGGCAGCAAGGGACCGGGCCCGGCTCGTTCCAGCATGCGGGGGAGCTCGGCGAACACGCTGGGCGGATAGCCTCGCGTGGCAGGTGGTTCACCGGCGGAGAGGCCGATCTCCCGGAGTGCCAGGCAGAAGCGGGTGACGCTGTCCATCAGCAGCAGGACGGACTTGCCCTCGTCGCGGAAATGCTCGGCGATCGTCATCGCGGCATAGGCGGCTTCGCGGCGCATCAACGGCGGACTGTCCGAGGTCGCGACCACCACCACTGAACGTGCAAGCCCGGCTGCACCCAGATCGTCCTCGAGGAATTCGCGCACCTCGCGACCGCGTTCACCGACCAGGGAAATCACTGCCACATCGCACGCTGTATGGCGCGCAAGCATGGACAGCAGGGTCGACTTGCCGACGCCCGAACCGGCGAACAGGCCGAGCCGCTGCCCGGTGCGACAGGTCGTGAAGCTGTTCAGCACCCTGACGCCGAGATCGAGGCGTGGCCCGAGCCTGGCCCTCGTCGTGGCTTCGGGTGGGGCTGCACGCAGCGGTCGCGGGTGCGGGCCGGGTGGCAACGGTCCCTTGCCGTCGAGCGCCTGTCCCAGCGGATCGATCACCCGGCCGAGCCACGCAGCGGAGACGGCAAGACTGCCCCCGGCCGATATGTTGGTGCCGCCGAAGCCGATATCGGCGGAGCTTCCCGGCCCCAGACCTTCAAGATCCCCGAACACCATGGCGGTGGAACGACCGTTGCGAAAGCCGACGATTTCCGCCGCGACGGTTCGTCCACCGCGTGCGCAGAGCTCGATTCGGTCGCCGACCGCGACATGTGGATCCAGCCCCGCCAGTTCGACCGACAGACCAGAGACCCCCGCCACCCGGCCCCGGATGTAGGCCGGTGGCATGGACGCCAAGCCATTCCGGATGGATTCGAGATAGTGCGCCATCATCAGCATGCGTACTCCGTGGCTTGCCTGTCGATCGTTCGTAAAAAGCGATGCTCCGACAGGATTCCAGCACAGGAACATTAACGAGACGTCTACCCCGGGATTAATGCGTGATCGTAATAGAAAGAGCTTGTGTTAATACACGTATAGGTAGTAATGGTTGTTAACCAAAACCTGGAGTAGTGAACATGAGGATCCTCCTCGTCGAAAGCGATGCTAACGCTGCGCAGAGCCTGACCCGCCTTCTGCAAAATGCCGGCTTCATGGTCGACCAGACGGACCTGGGCGAAGAGGCGCTAGAGATGCTCCGCCATTACGATTACGATCTGGCCTTGCTGGACCTGTCCCTGCCGGACATGGACGGCAGCGAACTCGTTCGTCGCATGCGCCACGCCCGCTACCCAATCCCGGCCCTCGTGCTTGCCAACACGACGCAGCCCTCGGCACGGATCCGCGCATTCGCCGCCGGGGCCGACGATGTGGTCAGCAAGCCTTATGACCAGGGTGAGCTCATCGCACGTGTGCAGGCTATCCTGCGCCGAAGCCGGGGACACAGCTCGCCGTTCCTGCAGATCTCCAACCTGCGGCTCAATCTCGACAGTCGCGAGGTCAGTGTCGGTGGCCGTGCGGTCCACTTGACCGGAAAAGAGTATGCAATCCTGGAGCTCCTGGTTCTGCGCAAGGGCTCGGTCCTGACCAAGGATGCATTCCTCAATCACCTGTATGGCGGCATGGACGAGCCGGAGATGAAGATCATCGATGTGTTCATCTGCAAGCTTCGCAAGAAGCTACAGCTGGCCGGCGCGGGCAACCTGATCGGCACGATCTGGGGAAGAGGCTACATCCTTCGGGACGATATCGCCGCCACGACCGTCCCCGCCGTCGAATCGCTTGCCCTGATGGGATCGGCCATCCTGTCCGCAGCCTGAGACGGCGGCTGGGGGACATGGCTGCCGTGCCATCGATCCAGCCGGCTACGACTTGCGCGGCAGCCGCTGGTCTTACACATGAGCGGTAGTCGGCGTCTGCGCGTGCAACCCTCAGGCGTCGACCAGGCTGGTCGACGTGGGGCGGACGAACATCGTCACCCTGCGCCGGCCATCCGATCCTGCGCGGACATGTCAGACGGTGAATTGCTCGACGATGATGCGTTCGGACAGGCTCTGATCCGGGTCGAATAGAACGATGGTTTTGAGGCTTCGGTCTTCGCTGACGGCGACCGACACCACGTCGCGCACCTCGGTAAAATCGGCCACCGCCGCCACCGGGCGTTTGTCGCCCTCGAGGATCTGGAACTCGACATCGGCTGAACTCGGCAGCAAGGCGCCACGCCAGCGTCTTGGCCTGAAGGCGCTGATCGGGGTCAGGGGCAGCAGCTCGGCGGAAAGCGGCACGATCGGGCCATGTGCCGACAGATTATAGGCCGTCGATCCGGCCGGGGTCGAAATCAGCACGCCGTCGCAGACAAGTTCGGGAAGCCGGACGCGTCCATCGACGATGATGCGGATCTTGGCCGCCTGCCGGGTCTGGCGGAACAGGAAGACGTCGTTCAGCGCGAGCGCTTCCTCGACCAGGCCGGACTGCGTTACCGCATGCATCCGGAGCGGGTGCAGCACGGCTGCCTGTGTACGAACCAGCCGGGCGGGAAGATCATCCTCGATCAGCGGGTTCATCAGGAACCCGACCGAACCACAATTGATACCGTAGACCGGCGTATTGGTCAGCAGAACCGTGTGCAGTGTCTCGAGCATGAAGCCGTCGCCGCCTAAACAAACCACGACTTCCGCCGAGGTCACCGGAACGTTGCCATAGCGGCTGACGAACCGCGCGAGGCATTCCTGCGACAGCTGGTTCGGTGCCGCGACGAACGCGATCCGGGACAGGATCGTCTCTGGCGACCAGAGCGCCGCTCGCGGTTCGGTGGACCAGACAGGCTGGCTCACAGCAGGCGCCGATGGTCCATGACGGGTATTCCGGCGCGGACGCGTGCGGTGCGATCCTGATCCACGGAGCCGGTCGTCCAGCCGATCCCGGTGGAGGCCTGGGCCGTCACGGTACCCCAAGGATCGACGATCATCGAATGCCCATGGGTCAGGCGCGTGTGGCCGTCCGCGTCGTGATGTGCCCCGACGGTTCCCGCAGCGGCCAGCCAGCATTGCGTCTCGATGGCGCGCGCCCGGAGCAGCGTTTCCCAGTGCGCCTCGCCCGTCTCGGCGGTGAATGCGGCCGGCAGGATGATCAGCTCCGCGCCTTCCTGCCGGAGACGGTGGAACAGTTCGCCGAACCGGATGTCGTAGCAGATCGCCAGACCAAGCCGCAGCTCGCCGAAGCTGCCGGCGAGCGGGACCGTCACCACGTCGTTTCCCGCCAGGTAGGTGTCGCTCTCGCGATAGCCGACCCCGGAAGGCGTAATGATGTCGAACAGATGGATCTTGCTGTAACGGGCAATCAGCCGCCCTTCAGGATCGAACAGCAGGCTGGTGTTCAGGAGCTTCCCACCGGCGCGTTCGCCGATCGAGCCGCCGTGGACATGAATGCGATTGGTGATCGCGACCTGTCTCAGGAACCGGAACGCGTCGCCACCCTCTTGGTCGGACCCCGGACCGGGGATGATCTCCGCTGCCTCGAACTTCGTGTCGCGACTGCCGCCCAGGCAGGTCCAGATCTCAGGCAATACGATCAGATCGGGCCGGTCGCTGGCGATGCACTCGGCGATCAAATGGCTCGCCTGCGCGATATTCTCGGATTTGACGTGACCGGGCGACATTTGGATGACGCTGATGCGCACGGACCTTGGCTCCTCGACATGCCGACTGCGGGAGTGACCCTGATCCGCGCGACTATGCGTCACCCTGCATGCGAGCTCAATCGGGCAGCTTGTCCGTAGGCTGCGGAACCAGGTCCAGCAGATCGTCCGGCACGGGTTCACTTAGGGCATCTTCGTACCGGCGCTGCAGGGTCGTCTGCAGCCATACGTCGAACAGCGGAGCCAAGGGGATCACGCTGCCCCTGTTCTCCCCAATACAGCCATGTGCCGATGTCATCATGCGAAGAGAGCGCGTTTGGACAGTCATGGTTTCAGCATGGGAGCAATACAAAATCCCGTGCAGAATAGCCGTGACGGCAACCGTGAGTTCAGGAGGTCAGCTGGACAGGGCCCTGGCGATCCGATCGACATCTTCCGCTGCCGGCGTGTTGGGATGCCGGGTCAGCAGCGTCGTTTGCCGGCGTATCGCATCGGCGACGTGGCCATCCCGCCTGATGATGCCGGCCAGCACCGGCGCATGGCCGAGAAAAATGGTGCAAGCCCGGGCAAGTGCCTCGTATGTCCGACGGCCGCTGGCCTGGCTTCCGGCCTGGTTGATGACAAGGCGCACGTCCGCCGGGGTGGGCATCGGTCCGGCGGACGAATCGTTAGTGTAACGAGTTGCCCGGTCTCGCGCCTGCAGTTTCAGGACCGCATAGGCGTCGGTCAGCGCGGTCGGCTCATCGGTCGACAGGACCACCAGCGTGTCCACGAAAGCTGCCATGAACCGCGCGATCGGATCGATGCCGGCACCCAGGTCCAGCAGCACCGTATCGTAGCTGTGCAACTGGCGGACGGAACGGAGCAGCCGATCCAGCAATCCGAGGTCCAGCGTGGCGAGCGATGCGGCACCGGAGCGTCCGGGCAGGATGTCGAACGCGGCGTCCGGGCGTTCGGCCGATCGATGGCGGACGATGACCTGCGCCAGCTGCATTCGCCCGGACAGGACCGCCGACAGATCGTGCTTCGGGGTCAGGCCAAGCTGGATGTCGACGTTCGCCAACCCCAGGTCGCCGTCGACCAGCAGCACCTTGTGGCCGCGAAGCGCCATGCTCTGAGCCAGGGAGATCGCCAGCCAGGTCTTCCCGACCCCGCCTTTTCCGGATGCGATGGCAATCAGGTGGGGTAAAGACCTGTGTGGCCGACCAGCGTCCTGCACCGGGAGCTGCAGCATTGCCGTCATGGGTTCGTCTTCCATTGGGACAGGCGGCTCGTGCCTGCCTGTGCAGCGATGTGCAGTGCGAGTGCACTTCCGATTGGCTCGTCCCGGATGGCCCGAAGAGGTGCCTGGACGAAAACAGAGGGTGCCGAAGCGGCCTGCGTCATGAATTTGTCCGGTGCGATCGCACCGAGGCGCGCGGCGATCAGCGCGGGCGTGAACCGGGTCAATCCGTCGGCGATCCCGCTGCCGATCCCGGCCTCGGTCAGGGCGAGATCGGCCTCGTGGGCGGCGGCGAGCAATCCGCCCAGCCGGCCGTTGCGGTCGAGCCTGGCCGCAACCAGCAGTTCCGCGCCGATCCTCGCGTGCGCCACGGCGATCTCGGCCGCCTCCGCGTAATCGAGGCCTGCAGGCAGCACCAGTCCGATCCGTGCACCGGACGCGGCGACCAGTCCGACCAGCAGTTCTTCCTGCACCGGATCCAGCAGATCGAGCCCGGGTGCATCGATCAGCACCGGCGAAAGCGGTTCGCGGCGGCTCAGGGCGCGCTCGATCATGTCCGGCCGGCCTGCCGCGATCAGGGTCAGCCCGAGCAACCGGGTGAAGGCAGCGAGCTGCTCGACAGCACCGGCCCGCTGCTCGTCGGCGGTGATGACGAGCGGCCGATGCCCTTCCATAACCAGGCGTGCCGCGAGCTTGGCGATCGTGAGCGTCTTGCCTGCGCCAGGCGGACCCGCCAGCAGCAGGGGCGGCGCGTCCGCATCGAGCGGCAGCCTGGTGAAACGGAACAGGCGGCTGCAGCTGGTTTCCAGCGGAGCCTGCCGAAGTGCGGTGAGCAGGAACGGCGGCAGGCCATGCCGGCCGAGCCCGTCGCCTGGGTGCATCCCGATGACGGGATCGGGCTGAAGCTCCATCCTCGACGACACCGGAAGGTCCGGCTCGTCCTCCGGTTCGAGAGCCGCGGTGACATGGACGAGACCGTCTTCGCTCCTGGTGCCGAGGATCAGCGCATCGAGCCCGAGTTCGCTGCGCACCTGTGCCATCGCAGCCGCCAGCGTCGGTGCCCGGAATATCCTAATATGCACGGAGATTGCTCCAGCATGTCGGGATCAGGCGGTGCACGATGCTCATATCGTCCCGATCGTCCGGATCCGTGCACGCGGGAAGATCTCGGACTGGGCCAGCACCGGTGTCGCCGGGCGCAGCCGTTCGACGATCGCGCGGACCGGTGCGCGTATGCCGCTGCTGGTGAGCACGACGGGAGATTCGCCGACCGATGCCGCAGCATCGAGTGCGGCACGCAGGCGAACGATGAACTCGTTCAGCCTGCTGGGTGGCATGGCCAGCTGCCGATCCTCCGCCGGTCCGACGAGGCTGTTCAGGAACGTCTCTTCCCACTCGATCGACAGCGAGATCAGCGGGATGTAGCCGCCACTGCCGATCAGCGCGTCGCTGATCTGCCGCGCGAGCCGCACACGTACATGCGCCACCACCGACGGAATCGCCCTCAGCCCGGCGCCACATGCCTCCTGGATGCCCTCGAGGATGGTCGGCAGGTCGCGGATCGAGATCCGTTCCGACAGCAGCGCCTGCAGGATGCGCTGCACCGCGCCCATCGAGATCTGCGAGGGGATGAGGTCGGCGACCAGCTTCTGTTGCTCACGCGGCAGATCGTCGAGCAGCTTCTGGGTTTCCGAATAGGACAACAGCTCGGCCATGGTTTCGCGAACCGTCTCGGTCAGGTGCGTGGTCAGGACGCTGACCGGATCGACCACGGTGCAGCCACGGAACATCGCTTCCTCGCGGTGTGCGGCATCGATCCACAGTGCGGCCAGCCCGAATGCCGGCTCGGTGGTTTTTTCTCCCGGCAGATCGGGCACGCCGCCGCGCGGGTCCATCACCAGAAAGCGCGTCGGCCGTAACTCGCCCTTGCCGGCCTCGATCTCCTTGATCCGGATCGAGTAGCCATCCGAGCCGAGCTGCATGTTGTCCTGGATACGCACCGGCGGCAGCACGAACCCCATTTCCGTGGCGATGGTGCGGCGGAGCGCGCGGATCTGCTCGGTCAGCCTGGGCTGGTCGCCACCGGCGAGCGGCAGCAGGCCGTAGCCGAGCTCGAGCCGGATCATGTCGATCCGCATCGCCTCGGCGATCGGCGGCTCGGACGGCGCGGTGGTCACGATCGCCGCCGCCTCGTCCTCGGCGTCGGTGCGGATCGGATTGCGATGGCGCATCCAGGCCGCACCGCCGGCCAGCCCGCCAAGCACCAGGAACGGCAGCGCCGGCAGTCCCGGCATCAGCGCCAGTACCGCCGCAGCGCCCGCTGCCATGGCCATCGGCTTCGGGTTGCCACCGAGCTGGCGGACCAGGGCGACGTCGGCGGCACCCTCGGTTCCGCCCTTGGTCACCACGATGCCGGAGGCGGTCGAGACCAGCAGGGCCGGGATCTGCGACACGAGCCCGTCGCCGACGGTCAGCGTGGTGAAGGTGGCTGCCGCGTCGCTGAAGGCCATCCCGTGCCGCAGCAGCCCGATCGCCAGCCCGCCGATGATGTTGATGACGGTGATCAGCAGCGAGGCGATCGCGTCGCCGCGCACGAACTTCGCGGCACCGTCCATGGCGCCGTAGAAGCCGCTTTCCTCCTCGAGTTCGCGACGGCGCACACGCGCCACCTTGTCGGTGATGGCGCCGGCGGACAGCTCGGCATCGATTGCCATCTGCTTGCCCGGCATCGCATCAAGGCTGAAGCGGGCTGCGACTTCGGCGATCCGGCCGGAACCCTTGGTGATGACCATGAAGTTCACGATCAGCAGGATGGTGAACAGGATCAGGCCGATCACCACGTCGCCGCCCATCAGGAACCCGCCGAACGCCGCGACGACATGGCCTGCGGCGAGCGGTCCCTCGTTGCCGTGGCTGAGGATGAGGCGGGTGGTCGCGACCTCGAGCGACAGACGCAGCAGCGTGGTCAAAAGCAGCAGCGTCGGAAAGCTGGTGAAATCCAGCGGGCGCTTCAGGAACAGGGCGACCATCAGGACCAGCACCGAGGCGGTCACCGAAAGGGCCAGCCCGAGATCGAGGATGAGGGTCGGCAGCGGCAGGATCAGCACGGACAGCAGCGCCACCACCGCCAGGGCGAGGCCCACGTCGGTCCCGGGCAGATAGCTCCGCCACCGTCCGGACAGGATGGCGAACCTGGGAAGCCACAATGCCGGTCTGCCAGCGGTGGTGGCGTCGCTCATGCGTCAGGCCGCCACGCCGGTATTGACCGGGGCGCCGAGCCCGGCCAGCGGACGCGGCACCGGAACGCCGTGATCGGCGTAGTCGCGCAGCTTGTTGCGCAACGCGCGGATCGAGATGCCGAGAATGGTCGCCGCGTGCGTCCGGTTGCCGGCGGTGCTGTAGAGCGTTTCAAGTATCAGCGCCTGTTCGACGTCGTCCATGCGACGGCCGACCAGGCCGGAGATGCCGCGCGAGGCGTCGAGCGTCTCGGCCTGGTTCGGCAAGGCGGCAGCTTTCGGCTGGCCCGGCAGTGCAGGAAGGCCGAGGTCCGCAGGCTCGATGATCGGCCCCTGGGCCAGCAGAATGGCCCGGTGCATGATGTTCTCCAGTTCGCGAACATTGCCGCGCCAGGAATATGCCACCAGGCAATGCAGCGATGCCTCGGACAGCAGCGGCGGCTCGATGCCGTTGGCCTGGGCATAATGGCGCGCGTAGTGGGCGGCCAGCACCGCAATGTCGCCGGGCCGTGCTCGCAGCGGCGGGATCTCGATTCCAACGACATTGAGGCGGAAATAGAGGTCCTCGCGGAAGCGTCCTGCGGCAGCCTCCGCGGCCAGTTGCCGATTGCTTGTCGCCAGGATGCGGACGTTGACCCGGACCGGGGTCTGGCCGCCGAGCCGGTCGATCTCGCGTTCCTGGATCGCCCGCAGCAACTTGGCCTGCAGCCTGATATCCATTTCGCTGATCTCGTCGAGCAGCAAGGTGCCGCCT
This sequence comes from Lichenicola cladoniae, assembly GCF_013201075.1. Classification (NCBI taxonomy): domain Bacteria; kingdom Pseudomonadati; phylum Pseudomonadota; class Alphaproteobacteria; order Acetobacterales; family Acetobacteraceae; genus Lichenicola; species Lichenicola cladoniae. Next base: position 93,998 of record NZ_CP053708.1, read on the forward strand.
TCCGCCGACTCGAACCGGCCGATCCGACGGGCGATGGCACCGCTGAAGGCGCCCTTCTCGTGCCCGAACAGTTCGGATTCCAGCAGATGCTCCGGGATCGCGGCACAGTTCAACGCGATGAACGGACCTTCGGCGCGACGCGAACGGCGATGGATATGCCGGGCCACGATCTCCTTGCCGGTCCCGGATTCACCGGTGATCAGAACCGATGCGTCCGACCGGGCAACCTGCTCGGCGGCACGGACGGTTGCGAGCATCACCGGATCCCGCGCGATCAGCACATGGCTTTCGCCGGATGCCGCTTCCAGCATGGCGGCGATCAGCTCGGGGTCCGGCGGTAGCGGCAGGAAATCCTGTGCCCCGTCCCGTACCGCACGAACCGCCGCATCGGGGTCGTCCTCCGCGCCGCAGGCGATCACCGGCACACTGATGCGTTCACGGATCAGGCCCTGCACCAGGTCCGCAATCGGAAGCCCGAGTTCGCACAGGACGAGCTTGAAGCGCGCATCGCGTCGCAGCCGCGCCAGGCCCGCAACGACATCGTCGGCCTGGTCGAGCTGCGCGCCTCTTGCGGCCGCGATTTGCGCCGCCTTGCCAAGCTCACCGCCCAGCGACCCGATGATCAGGACGCGCATTTCGTCCAGGCGAGGCCGGTGGTTGCGGGAACCGTCATGATCAGAATCCCCGTTCCGACTTGATGATCTCGGTCATCGTCACGCCGAGCCGGTTGTCGTCGACCATGACTACCTCGCCGCGGGCGATCAGGCGGTTATTCACATAGATGTCGATCGCCTCGCCAAGCTTGCGATCCAGTTCGACCACGGCACCGCGGCCCAGCTTGAGCAGCTGGCTCACCTGCATGGTCGACTTTCCCAGGACGGCGCTGACGGTGACCGAGATGTCGTAGACCGCCTCGAGATCCTGCGCGTTTCGGGGGACGCCATTGTCCTGCAGTGCAGGTGACTCCGCGAGCTCGGTCAGATCGAGTTCATTCGCCATCATGGTGTTCCTTGAGCGGTATCGATCGGGGAGAGTCCGCCGGGCGCAGGGCCGGCATGATCAGGTCTCGAACTTTGGCGCACAGGGCGTTCGTGTCGCGCACCATGATGCCGTCCTGCCAGCGCACGCTGACATCGCCGGGCAGCATGCTGTCCGATCCGATCCAGTCGATGACGGCATGCCCGTCCGCGAGCAGGCCGGTTGTATCCTCCGCCAAGGATTCGAGCAGCGATGGATGCACGCGAACGGTCAGGCGCGGCTCGCGGCACATCGCCGGAACCAGCAGGCGCAGCAGAGCCTGCACCTCGTCGTGCCCCTGCGAGGCGGCAAACGACGGCAGTACGGCCGCCACCATGGCAAGGAGCGTATCCGCCGTCGCAGTGGCGGCCTCCGTGGCAATCCGTGACAGATCCGTGCGGGCGGTGCCGAGCGCATCGGCCACCCGGACCAGGGCATCCGCCCTGCGTGCCGTCATGCCGAGCTCGGCGGCATGACGCTCGAGTTCGCGTCCGTCCTGCTCGGCCTTCTCGGTCGCCTGCCGCAGGTCGGTCAGGCTGAAGCTCGGTTCCACGACGACGACGGGCGAGGGCGGTGGTGCCGGCAGTGCAGTCGCGGCAGGCAGCGGAGCATCGAAATCCTCCGCATACAGCACACCGGACAGGGAACGGTGCCTCATCCTAGGTGACCATCTGCTCGTCCTGATGCTCATTCAGCTCGATCTCCCCTTGGCCGCCAAGCTCCTTTGCGATCAGGACGATCTGCGACTGCGCATCGTCGACATCGCGAAGGCGCACCGGCCCGAGCTGGGCGATATCGTCGCGCAGCAGCTTGCCCGCGCGTTCCGACAGGCTGCCGAGGAACAGCGTGCGGATTTCGTCCGAGGCGCCTTTCAACGCGATCGTCAGCTTGTCCTTCTCGACGGCGCGCATGAGCTTCTGCACCGCATCCGGCGTCAGGCGGGCAAGGTCGTCGAAGGTGAACATCAGCGACTTCACCCGTTCCGCCGCCTCCCTGCTGCGCTCTTCCAGCGCCGACATGAACCGGCCTTCCACCTGGCGATCGAGACTGTTGAAGATCTCGGCGATCATCTCGTGGCTGTCGCGGCGCGTGCTGCGTGCCAGGTTCGACATGAACTCGGACCGGAGCGTTTTCTCGACGCTGTCGAGGACATCCTTCTGGACGCTTTCCATGCGCAGCATCCGCATGATCACTTCCATCGCGAAGCTGTCGGGCAACAGGCTCAGAACCCGCGCGGCATGGCTCGCTTTGACTTTCCCCAGCACCACCGCGACCGTCTGCGGATATTCGTTCTTGAGGTAGTTTGCGAGCACGGCTTCATTGACGTTGCCGAGCTTGTCCCACATTGTTCGACCGGCGGGACCGCGGATCTCTTCCATGATCTGCGATGCGCGTTCGCGGGACAGCGACTTCTGCAACAGGCGCTCGGTGCTGTCGAAGCTTCCTACCAGCATGCCGGCCGAACTGATGCTCTGCGAAAATTCGGCGCACAGCGATTCGACCGTGTCGGCATTGACGCTGCCGAGCTGGGCCATGGCCAGCGAGATCTCCTTGATCTCCTCCTCGTGCATCATCGCGAACAGCTGGCTGCACTGCTCCTCGCCGAGAGCCAGCATCAGGATGGCCGCGCGCTGCACGCCGGGAAGCTGGACGGTGCTCATCAGGTCGGCTCCTTTGCCAGCCATCCACGAACGATGGTGAGGCTTTCCTCCGGGTGCCGCCCGGCCAGGTCGACGATCTGCCTGATCGAGGCTGCGCGCAGGCGTCCGTCGATGTTGGCCAGGGTGATCAGGCTTTGATCGGCGAGCATTGCCTGGTCATCGCCCGTCGCGTGGGCCGGCCCGCTCAGCGCCGGACGCAGCATGGGGCCGGCCTCCAGCGCGGTGCCGCCGATGGTCGGGCCGGCGATCAGCGCAGGCACCGTGGTCAGGCGCAGAACCATCGGCCTGACCACCAGGATCAGGGCGAGAAGCATGAAGGTGCCCAGCAGCAGGTTCTGCCCGATATGCACGATGTCCTCACGGTCCAGATGCAGCCCGAGCAGGCCAGCCGGGGCTGGTGCCTCGGGGAGATCGCGAACCGTGAACGGCATGGAGACGACGGTGACGATGTCGCCGCGCTTCGCATCGTAGCCAATCGCGCTTTTCACCAATGTGGAGATCCGGTCGAGCTCGTCCTTGCTCCGGATCTGCCAGGCGGGCTTGCCGTCAGCACCTTTCGAGACGGTGCCGTCTACCATGACGGCGAGGCTGATACGGGTCAGGCGCGGTTGATCCCGGACCAGGGTACGGACGGTCTTGCCGATCTCGTAGTTGTTGGTTTCCTCCTGCCGGTCGCCCTGGCTGCCGGATGGTGTCTGGCCGGCATTCGCGTTCGGCAGGTTGTTCTGGACCGAAGTATTTGTGGCGCCGTCGCTGTTGCGGTTCTTGTCCGACACCGTCTGCTGGCTGCGCAGCACCTGCTGGCTGGGGTCAAAGGTTTCCTGCGTCTCGCGCACCTGATCGCTGGTCATCGTCACCGCGGCCTCGGCGCGCACGTGCTCGGCGCCGAGGGATGGTTCGAGCATCTCCTCGACGGCCCGGGCAAGTCGCAGTTCGGTGGACTGGCGCAGTTCGTCCACGCTTTGCGCAGCACTGCTGCCGGCGATCGGGTTGCCGGCGCGGGCCAGGACGCTGCCGCGATTATCGATGATGGCGATGTTCTGCGGCTTGAGGCCGGGGACGGCGGCGGAGACGAGATTGAGGACGGCCTGCACGCCTTCCGGATCCATGCGGGCGGCTCCGGACATCGACAGCAGCACGCTCGCCTGCGCCGGCATCTGCTCGGACGCGAACGGCTCGCGATGTGGCAGCACGAGATGCACGCGGGCCCCGCGAACGCCGGTGATGAGGCGGATCGAGCGGGCCAGCTCGCCTTCCAGGGCGCGGGTCTGGTTGATCGTCTGCTCGAACTGGGTTGCGGTCAGGTTGTCGCCGCGATCGAAGATCTCGTAACCGACCGAGCCCCCCGATGGCAGGCCACCCTTGGCGAGCAGCAGCCGGGCAGCAGCGACCTGATCCGACGGTACCAGGATGCGATCATCCTGCGAGCCGAGTTCGTGCGGGATGTGCGCCTTCTCCAGCTGCTCCGCCATCTGGCCGGCCTCATGCAGATCGAGATCGCCATACAGCAACGCCATCTGCGGCCGAGCGCCGCCCTGCGACACCAGCACGGCCAGCATCGTCAGGATGCCGATCGCAACGGCCGCCATGGCGGCGAGCTTGGCTGGACCGAGGGCCTTTAGCCCCTCGAGAAGCGGGTTCATGCGGAAGAGACTTTGGTGAGGATGCAGGACCTAGTCATGGTCTCTTTCCAGAAATCGGCCTGTTGCCGACCTGGAAAGAATGACAGCCCATCCTTACCGGGGCCTTAACCGCCCGGCAGTTTTTGCCTGGCGGTGGGACTCGGGATCAGGATGTCGCTTGCGTGCCTGAGCTCGCGGTCGCGGTGCCGAGCAGCGACATCACCTTGCTCATATCCACCGTCGTTCCACCCATCTGGACATTGACGCCGTTGGACGCGTTCTTGGTCACGCCGGTGATGGTGCCGATGACGTTGAATGGAACCGCGCTGCCGTCTGCAGCCACCACCGCAACATCGTAGGTGCCGTTCGCAAGCGCGGTGCCGGAATCGTCCTTACCGTCCCACTTCCAGTCGGTGGTCTGGGCGGTGACATCCAGGCTTTGGGTCCTGACGACGGCGCCTGCGGAGTTGGTGATGGCGATCGCCGTGGAGCCGGCGGCGATCGGGTTCAGCTGGAGTTCCCCGGTGCCGTTCTGCAGCGGTATCTGGGTCGATGCCACGACCGCCTGGCGGCCGACCAGCGACGTGCTCTGGCTGACGGCAGTATCCTGGTTCAGCGACAGCAGCTGGGTCAGGTTGGTGTTGGTCTTGATCTGTTGCTCGACCCCCGCGAACTGGGCGAGCTCGCTGGTGAAGCTGTCGGTCTGCATCGGGCTGGTCGGGTCCTGGTGCGACAATTGTGCCGTTAGCAGGCTCAGGAACTGGTTGTAGTTGCTGGTCAGCGACGAGAGCGCGTCGCCATTATCGTCGGTCGCCGAGCTTGCGGTCGCTGCGGCGGTGTTAGCTGCGTTCGCCTTCTTGGCCGCCAGCTCGGCGGCTTGGATAAGGTCGGTTGCAGATGTAATGGTCGTGCTCATGGCGTGCTCCTTCGCTGGTCAGGCAGTGATGTTGATGCGGCTCGACGATCGCTGGACGAGACCCGGCGATATCGATCCCGTCGGGCCGGGGTCGGTCTCGCCTGCGTCCGGATAAGTGTCGGAAGTCCGGCCGTTTTGGGAAAAGCCACTGGCCGGATCGCGGCCACCACCACCCGCCTGCGCATCGGCGCCCTGAAAGCCCGACATGTCGACGTTCGTTCCGGCATCCGTTTGCGATGCCGACGCCGTGTCCTGTATTCGTTCGATGACCGACGGCGATGCAGGATGACCGGGAGCGGCGGCCGGGACGGCTGCAAGCCCGAGCTCGAAGCTGAGATGGCGGCCCGCCGAAGGGATCGATGCAGCGTCGAGTGCCGCGTGCAGCTGCGCCTGATCGCCCATGAGACTGCGCAGTGTCCCCGCCTCGCTGGCGGTAACGACGATCCGGACCGCTCCGTTCACGGTCCGGTCGAGCTGGATGTGGACTGTCCCAAGTTCCTTCGGATGAAGGGTCAGCGTCATCTGGCTGCTGCCGTCGGGCCCGGTGGCCAGCGTCAGCAGTGAATTCCCGACCTGTGCCGGAGCGCCGGCGCCCCCGCCAGGATCCGTCACATTCGGCTGTGCAAGAGCTTCCGGCCCCGGTGCCGAACCGGGCTGCGGTGCTGTTCCGGATCCGACCGGCATGGTGGTGATCTCGGGCGTGCCCGGTGCGATCAGCGCCATACCGGCCAGGTCCAAGGCTTCCTTCGCAGGCTTGGACTTCAGTGGATCGATCTCGCCTGCTAGATCGAGGTCCGGTGATGAACGCTGCAGTCTTGTCGCGTTCCGTGCAGGGAGTGGGGCATCGACAAGCGGGTTCAGAGGGTCTGCAACTTGATGTCCCGGATCTTGCTCGGCAAGAACGACCGGGTCCGGCGGTGTGGTCGGGGAAGCCGCCATCGGCACGTAGGTCACGGTCAGGGAAATGCCGGCGCCACCGGTTTTCGGCGCCGCATCGTGACGGCCTCCCGGGTCTGCGACGCCGACGGGCATGACGGTCACGGGTGCCGTTGCAGATAGCTCCGTGGGGGTTCGGTTTCCCTGTGGCGATACGAACGGGGTCGACAGATCGAAGGACGATCGGGTTGTGGCCGGCGGGGGCCTATCGCTTGCCGCCTGCAGATGCAGGCTCCGAACATCGCCATCATTGGCCATCGGTGGCGTTGCGGGTAACGTCGTTGGATCAGGCTGGATTTGAGGCGACGCGTTCGACTGGGGCGTCGGCATGGTCGCACTCGATGTCGGGTCGGGCGGTGCCTCAGCGTGGATACGGGACGGTTTTCTGGCCGCCCCGGGCTTCTGATCGACGTCATGTCTCTTGATGTTGTCCGCAACCTTTGCGGTGTTGGCCGGACGAGCCGCCGCCGTCCCGGGATGTTCCAAAACATCGGCAACTGGTTTCGGTGGCGGACCGGACCGTTGATCGTCTGCCGACAGACTCGGGGCCGTTGATTTGTCGGCCGCTGGTGGTTGCAGGCGGCCTGCCTCCGGTTCGAGCCGCGACACGCTCGTATGTCCGCTTGGCTGCGGAGACGGAGTTGCGGAGTCCGTTGTTCCGACAAGTCCGGCTCGGGGTTTCGATGCCTGCATGTATGGGGACGGTACAGCTGGCTCATTAAGATCCAGTGAAGATAAGCCGCCTGGCTTTTCAGGAGGTCCTGTCATGGCGCCCGCGTCCGGGGTTCCAGACCAGATCGCCGAGAGATGCGCGGCGAACCGGGCCGTAGTGTTGTTGGACGTCGCGTTTGTTCCGGCGGGGCTGGAAAGAACGTTGGCGATCCTTGTTGCGATAGAATGAAGCGGATCTGGTTGAGTGGCTGACATGAGACGCTCCTATATCCGGTCGATGTGCAAGACACAGGCCACATCAACATATGCGTCGGCTCAGGCGACGGGGTACATCATAGTGCGCGGGAGGGGCAAGAACTGCCCGGCATAAACTGCCGCCCGGCACGGAATTCGTTTGTTCTTCATGCGGATGAACATGGCAAAACCGCTGCTAGCCGCCCCTTTGACTTGGCACGGTTTCTGCAAATCCAGGGTTGAGCACGCTTCTTGGGGTGCGCAGTTAGGAAACCAGACATGTCGATCATGGGCGCACTCAACACGGCCGTTAGCGGCTTGTCCGCGCAGTCGCACGCATTCACCGATATCAGCAACAATATCTCGAACAGTCAGACCGTCGGCTACAAGGCGACGAACACCAATTTTTCGGACTACGTCCTGACGTCCGGTGCGGCCCAGGGCACGGCCGGAACGGTCCTGGCCACGACCGCTTCGCAGAATGAAGCGCAAGGCACGATCACATCAAGCTCCAATGCTCTGGCACTGGCTGTGTCGGGGCGGGGGTTCTTTTCGGTCAATGAGGAAAGCGGCGACTCGACCACGGGTGTCAAGGCGTTCAAGGATACCGCCTTCTATACAAGGAACGGTGATTTTACCGAGAACAATCTTGGCTACCTGGTCAACTCGTCGAATGAATACCTGAACGGCTACATGGTTGATTCGAAGGGCGTGCTCAACACAAATTCTCTGCAGACCATCAATGTCGCGGACGTTACGTTCCGCCCGACTCAGACCACCACGATAACCGATGCGGCGACTTTACCTGGCTCCGTCGCCGCCGGGGATACGTCAGCGACAAGTAGTGCGGTCAACTCGACGATCTCGGTCTATGACTCGACTGGCACGCCTCATAGCCTCGCGATCAATTGGGCCTATTCACCAGCCGACGCGTCATGGACGGTCTCAGGTACGCTGGATGGCGCGTCAACGCCGAACACTTCGGCGAAGGTCAAGTTCGACGCGAACGGCCTGATCAGCTCGGTTGCGCAGCAGAACAATATCGGCACCTCGCCGGCAACATACGGCGCCGCGACGACGACCAGCGGAGCCGCCGCAACTCTGATGCTACCGGCGACGTTCGGCGGTGTTTCGCAGCCGATGACGATTTCGCTCGGCGCAGTCGGGTCTTCATCCGGCACGACGATGCAGACAAACACGGCCGGGACGGGTGCGGCCGCAACCGTTCGCAGCGATAGTATCACGTCGGGCGTATTCACGAAGATCTCGATGACGTCCGATGGGAATATCCTGGCATCGTTCGATAATAATCAGACTCAACTTGTCGGAAAAGTTCCTCTTGCGATGTTTGCTGACGCAAACGCGCTCTCGGCGTCCGACGGCGAGGCCTTTACCGCGACGTCCGGATCCGGTGCCGCAGTCATCACCCTGGCCGGAAAGAACGGCGCAGGCGATCTCGAGATAGGGTCTGTGGAGAACTCCACCACCAGCCTCGATACCGACCTCACCAAACTCATCACGGCGCAGCAGGCCTACGGTGCGAGTGCCAAGGTGGTGACCACCGCCAACGAGATGCTGCAGACCGTGCTGTCCATGAAGCAATAATTTTTACCGTTCATTAAGGATCGACATGCATCCTGGATACGGTTTCAGGAAGCGCGTGTCGAACCGGTCGAGGATTTTGCATGAGCCTCAGCTCGTCGTTGTCGATTGCTTCAAGCGGCCTGTCGGCGCTTCAGGCGGAATTGGCGGTCGCATCGCAGAATGTCGCGAATGCCGGTACTGCGGGTTATGCGAAGGAGACGGCGTCCGTCTCTTCCCGTACCTCCGGGGGGCAGCCGGGCGGCGTGCTGACCGGGTTGACCGGGAGGGTCGTCGATACTGCGCTGGAGGCCAGCCTGTATGCGCAGAACGCGACAGTGGCGGCCCTGATCGCGACCAACACCAATCTGGCCCCCATTCTGGCGCTGCAGGGCTCGACCAGCTCCCTGCCTGGCATAAGCGGGACACTGTCCGATACCGTCGGTAACCTGCAGACGAGCCTGATCTCGCTGGAAGCGGACCCGACCAATGCGGCCGGGCAGCAGGCGGTGCTGGCAGCTGCGGGATCGCTGGCATCGAACATTCGAACGACCGCGAATGCCTACCAGACCCAGCGCCAGACTGCGCAGGATGCGGCCCTCGATGACGTGGCGACCGCGAATGCCAGTCTCGCGTCGATCGGGTCGTTGTCCGACCGGATCGCCCAGGGCCGGATCACCGGGATCAGCACCGCCGACCTCGAGAACCAGCGCGCGGTGGCCATGACTTCGCTGTCGAATGTCCTGTCCGTTCAGTTCAAGGAGACGGCGAACGGTGACATGCTGGTCAGCACGGCGAACGGTCTCTCCCTGCCCACCCGTTCGACCGAAGGACCGCTTGCGACGTCGGATGCGACCGTCACCGTGTCGAGCGTCTATCCGGATTCGATCCCGGCGATCACCCTCGATGGCCGGGATGTCACCAGCAGCCTGACCGGTGGTGCCCTCGGCGCCAACATCGTGCTCCGGGACACCACGCTGCCGACCATGCAGGCCGAACTGGACTCGTTCTCCCAAACTTTGGCCTCACGGTTCGACAGCCAGGGTCTTACCCTGTTCACCGATGGCAGTGGCAACCTGCCCGGCAGCGGCGGTACGGGACCGTCGCCGGCCGGTCAGGTCGGTTTTGCCAACGTCATCCAGGTCAATCCCGCCGTTTCGGCCAATCCCAGCATCGTGCGCGACGGCAGTCACGACGTCACCGGCACCACCACCGGCGCGTCCGGCTTCACCGTCAATGCCGGCCGCGGGACGGCGGATACGACCCTGATCGACAGGCTGCTCGACTTTACCCTCGGGGCCCAGGTTCAGCTGGGGGTGACACAGCCATCGGCCAGTTCGACCGGTCTCGGGCTGAACGGCGCGTTGTCGTCGCCATACTCCGGTGGCGGGAGCCTGACGTCGCTGGCCTCGACGCTGACCGGCGCGCAGGCGTCGACGATCAACCAGGTCACGACCGGACTGGCTAGCGAGACCGTCATCCAGACCTCGCTCGGTGCCAAGGTGGCGTCGGTATCGGGAGTTTCGGTGGATGACGAGATGTCGTCGATCGTCGCGTTGCAGAATGCGTATGCGGCGAACGCCAAGGTGATTGCAGCGGTTCAGTCGATGTTCTCCGCCCTGCTCAACGCGACGAACTGAGACGATCATGACCATACAGAACGCGGCCACGGCGCCCATGTCGATGTTGCTGCTGACCGAGGCGGTCGATCGACTGACGGCACAGAACGCGTCGCTGCAAGGCCAGCTCACGTCCGGTGTCGTTTCGGACAGCTATGCGGGTCTCGGCGATCAGCGCATCGTGGCGCTCAGCCTGCAACCACAAATCACCAAGGTGGTGGCGTGGCAAGGCAACATCACGTCTGCACAAAACACGCTGAGCGTCACCCAGACAGTGATGTCGCGGATCGCGACGATCACGAGCAATCTGCAGACATCGCTGATCGGCCTGCAGGGCAATACCACCGCGATCAATGTCTCGCTCGCCGCCTCGCAGGCTCGGCAATCCTTGACCGAGCTGGCCTCGCTGCTCAATACGCAGAACGGGTCGCAATATGTGTTTGGCGGCAATGCTTCGGACACGGCGCCTGTTCCAGACCCGTCATCCGTCACCAGCAGCAGCTTCTTCCAGACGATCGCAGCCAGCGTGGCCGGTGTGGCGACCAATGGTGCTGCGGCGACAGAAACTGCAAGCGTGGCGGCGGCCTCCGACAACAGTCCCGGGCAGTCGGTCTTTTCGAGTGCCCTCAGCGTCGATACGACCACGGCTGCCGCGACCGGTCATAGTGTCACGGTGGGGGACCAGCAGCACGTCACGGTGGGGTTCGTTGCCACGCAAGGGGGTGCGGCCAGCGCGACGTCGACAGGCTCTTCCATTCGCGACCTGATGCGAGGACTTGCGGTGGTCGGCAGCCTCGACCAGGCCAACGCATCGAGTAGCGGTTTCTCGACCCTGGTAGCCGATACGGCGTCCCAGATGCAAGCCGTCAGCAGTAGCCTGAACCTCACGGTCGCCTCACTGGGTCAGACACAGGCGCAAATGGCCAGTCAAGGCAATTCGCTCGGGCAGCTCGGCGATGCGCTGACGAAGCAGCTCGGCCTCGTCAAGGATAGCGATCCGGCAGCCCTGTCCGTCCAGTTGACGATGACGCAGAACCAGTTGCAGGCGTCCTATAGCCTGATCGCCGACATGAAGGGCATGTCGCTGGCCGCATATCTCTGAGTTCCAAAAGGGTTTGTTAATCTAATGGGGTCATGGTCCGCCTGCGTCGGCGGCGATCGGGTTGTCGCGAGAATACGGTGCTGCATGTCTCATCTCGTTCTGGAACTACGGCAGGGTGAGATGATGGTCGTCAACGGAGCGACCATACTGTTCCGAAACAAGTGCCGGATCGAGCTGGTGTCCCATGCACGTTTCCTGTTCGGCAAGCAGATCATGGTCGCTCAGGAAGCGGAAACGTCGATGCGGCGTTTGTACTATAAGCTCCAGATTGCCTATGTCGGTCCCGTGGAAGACCGTGCCGGGGCAACCGACGATACCCGCGCCCGGTTGGCCGAGTTGCAGCGGGCGGTGGTTGGCGATGCCGCAATCACGCTGGGCGCTGTCGCGGATGCCTTCGAAGCCGAAGACTTCTATAAGGCGCTGAAGCTCCTGCGGATGATGATACGCGATGAAAAGACGGATACGATCTCTGAATCCGAAAGGTCATAGACACTCCATTAATCTTTTCATGGTGTGCTGATGATCTAGTTATTTACAGGAGACATCACCGTGACATTGTCGATCAATACCAACACGGCCGCGATGGCGGCGCTCGAATCCTTGTCGGCGACGACCGCCGCATTGAACGCCACCGAAAGCCAGGTCTCAACCGGCAAGAAGGTCTCCTCCGCATCCGACAACCCGGCGATTTATGCAATCTCGCAGTCGATGATGGGTAATATTTCCGGCCTCTCGGCTGTATCCGACAGCCTTGCTTTCGGCTCTCAGGTCGTGAACACGGCCAGCAAGGCGTCTGCCGACATCATCGCGACGTTACAGACACTGCAAGCTTCCGTCACCACGGCCAGTACGACCGGTATTTCGCTCTCGACGATGCAGAGCCAAGTGTCCAATGCGTTGAACCAGATCAATGACTACGCGCGAAACTCGACCTTCAACGGCATCAACCTTCTGACCTCGGCGTCTGACGCCGGGAGCACGGTTACGAATGCAAACCTGAACGTCGTGACAGGGTTGCAAGGCAATGTGCTTACCGTCGCCAATCAGGCAACGGCGACGACACCTAATGCGGTGACTCTGACTGATGCACTCGGGCTAACGACCGGAATGTCGGCGAATGGCACGGTGATCGCAAACGGAACGGCCGCAGCCGGACAGACAGCCCAGTCGATCCTCACTGGCGCCGCCACGGGTCTGAATATCAGCACCAGCCCCGATCTGGCCGCCACCGATTTCGCAGCTGGGAACAACGTCGTCCTGACCAACGGCGATGGGACGACGACGACGTTCGAATTCGGCGACGGCACAACCGCTGCGCAGTCTGTGGAAACATCCGGAGCGACCGCGAATCATGTCGTGGTGGTGCTGGTCGATGCAACCACCCAGTCGACAAGTACGATGCTGGGTAGCCTAGTGTCGGCGATGAATAATAATGGCTATAATGCGGTTACCCAGAGCAATGGGTCGATCGACGTGACTGGTCAGGGGGTTACCGCTTCCAAAAGCAACCTGGCAGCTGGCGGTGCCACCAGCATCGATGATGGAACGGCGCTGAGTGCCAGCGAGGCCGTGATCACCACAATCCAGAGTGCGATTACCAAGATGACCGGCATCAGTGGCAACCTGGGCGCGACGACGCAGCAGATCACCGGGATGCAGAGTTTCACCAGCGATCTCAGCGATGCGTTGACGTCGGGCGTCGGTGCTTTGACCGATGCGGACCTGTCGGCGACAAGCGCCAGGCTGACATCGCTGCAGACGAAGCAGCAGTTGGCGATCCAGTCGCTGTCGATCGCGAATTCGCAGTCCTCGTCTATCCTCTCGCTGTTCCGCTAGCTGCTCTGCAACGGGCCGGGCGTTCGGCGCTCGGCCTGTCCCTGCCATCGAATGAACGGGTTCATCCATGAAGTACGGCGCCAGCCAGTATCGACGATCGGAAGGTGGCGCGCTATCGCCGCGAGAGACCGAGGCGGCGGCTTTCGTCTTCGTGAACCGGATGCTGTCGGAACATGGTGACGCTCTCACGCGCATGCGGGCCCTGGCCAAGAACCAGCAGCTCTGGTCGATGCTGCTGAAGGATATCGGCAGCTCTAGCAATGGCTTGCCGGACATCCTCAAGGCGGACCTTGCCACGGTCGGCTTCTGGGCGGTCCGGACCAGTATAGCCTCCATGGGTGACGATCGCCCGGTCACCGCGCTCTTGCAGGTCAACGAGGACATGATCGCAGGACTTCGCACCGCTCGGGAGGATTCGGGCCCTGTCCCCGCCCATATGAGGCTTGTTATGGCTGGCTAGGCACGTCGCCCCGATTTGCCTGGCCATCCTCGCCGGGGGCATAATAGGTGGGCCGCACTTCAGGCGGTGCCACAGGAAGTGCCCGACATGACCAGTTACGCGTCGCTGTTTGTGGGTGATCCGGCGCCCTGGTTCCGGCAGCGCTGCACGACCCATCACGGTGACTACACGTTCGACATGACCGGTGGTCGTTACATAGTGCTCTACCTGTTCGTCTCGTCGGGCGATCCACTGACGCACGCTGCATTGCGGGTCATCACCGAAAATCGCCAGTTGTTCGATGACAGGCAGGCAAGCTTCTTTGGGGTCAGCGCCGATCCTGCAGACGAGAGCCAGGCGAGGCTTCAGGCGGATCTGCCCGGCATCCGGTATTTTTTCGATCATGACGGACTGGTTGGGCGGCTGTACGGTAGCCGTTCGGTTCAGCAGGCTGGGCCTGACGCGGATGGCGAGGGCCGTAACCTCTGGTACGTGCTCGATCCGCTGCTCAGGGTCCGTGGGGTTTTCGTGGATGACCCGGACGCGGCGGTTCGGATCGTCGAACTGTTGGGGCGTCTGCCGTCGCTCGATGTGCCGACACCTGAACAGCCGGTTCCGGTGCTGATGCTGCCGGACGTGTTCGAGCCTGAGTTTTGCAGCAGGTTGATCGACTACTACGAGACGTCCGAGAGCCAGCCGTCCGGGGTGTTCACCCAGGGCGCAGACGGCCCGTCCCGGATAGTGACCGATACCGGCTTCAAGCGCCGGCGGGATTGTCAGGTTCGTCACCGTGGCCTGGTCGAACAGATACAGGCGCGGATCGTTCGGAGGGTGGTACCCGAGATCCGAAAAGCCTATCAGTTCGAGGCGACCGAACTCGAGCGGCTGATCCTGGCATCCTATGATTCCAGCGATCGTGGATGCTTCGGGGCGCACCGGGATAACACCGTCAAAGCGACCGAGCATCGCCGCTTTGCCGTGTCGATCAACCTGAACGAAGGCTTTGAAGGCGGTGAGCTTGTGTTTCCCGAGTTCAGTCGACGCGGGTTCAAGCCGGGTACCGGCGGCGCGATCATCTTCGCCTGTTCGCTCATGCACCTGGTCACGCCGGTAACAGCCGGTCGGCGGCTGGCTTGCCTGCCATTCGTCTATGACGCGGAAGCGGCGAAGCTGAAGAAGGCAAATCGGGCGCTGGCGGCTCGTGCTGCTGAAAGTCCGGTCGCGTAGCCCCAGTGCTCCATCCTTCCGGTATTCGGATGCCGTTGCACACCCGAAATGTCGGGCGACATCAAGGCCGATCGAGCGTGGATGACCGTCCTCCCCTGCATATGGCGGCCACACAGTCGGGCTGGCTTTCGGAGGCGTTTCGCAAGCGAAGCGCTGCTCCCACTCTTGAGCACGCATTTGCAATCACCATCTAAATTCCTATGCATTGGTCCAGCCGGCGTTGCCTCTTGAGGGACGCCATTCAGGCTGGTCCGCGAAACCAGTCGCCTGAGAAAGAGGGACAGGGCCATGGAATTGGAAAAGTTTACCGAGCGGTCACGCGGCTTCCTGCAGGCTGCGCAGACGATCGCGCTACGAGAGTACCACCAGAAGCTGACGCCGGAGCACCTGCTGAAGGCGCTGCTGGACGATGAGGAGGGTGCCGCCGCCGGGCTGATCCGGGCTGCCGGCGGTGATCCGCAGGCAGCCCGGTTGTCGGTCGAGGCGGAGATGGGACGGCTGCCGAAGGTGCAGGGGGCCGGTGCCGGCCATCCACAGGCCACTCCCGAACTCGTACGCATCCTCGATACTGCCCAACAGGATGCCCAGAAGGCGGGCGATAGCTTCGTTGCCCAGGACCGGTTGCTGGTGGCACTTGCCGGTTCCGATCAGCCCGCTGGCCGGGCACTGGTCCAGGCCGGCGTGCCCAAGCAGGCGCTCGAGCGGTCGTTGGCCGAGATGCGCAAGGGCCGCAAGGTGACCAGCGAGAACGCCGAGGCAGGCTTCGACGCATTGAAGAAGTATGCCCGCGACGTGACCGAGATCGCCCGCAGCGGCAAGCTCGACCCGGTGATCGGTCGCGACGAGGAGATCCGTCGCGCCATCCAGGTGCTGGCGCGTCGCACCAAGAACAACCCGGTGCTCATTGGCGAGCCTGGAGTTGGCAAGACGGCGATCGTGGAGGGGCTGGCCCTCCGGATCGTCAACGGAGACGTGCCCGAGGCGCTGAAAGGCAAGCGCATCCTCGGCCTCGACTTGGGGGCACTCGTGGCCGGAGCCAAGTTCCGCGGCGAGTTCGAGGAGCGGCTGAAGGCGGTCCTGAAGGAGATCGAGACGGCGGCCGGCGAGGTCATCCTGTTCATCGACGAGATGCACACGCTGG